>JBPOET010000114.1:0-6072 GCA_051251675.1 Parasphingopyxis sp.
ATCGTGGAATATGCGGGCAGCGCCGTCGAGGCGCTCGATATCGAGCAGCGGCTCACCCTGTGCAACATGGCCACCGAGTTCGCCGCATTCAGCGCCATAATCGCGCCCGATACGGCTACGATCGACTATCTGAAAGGACGCCGTTTTGCGCCGGCTGGCGACGATTGGGACAGGGCTGTGGAAGACTGGCTCGCGCTGCGCAGCGATCCCGATGCCGAATTCGATGCGGAGCTATCCTTCGATGCGGGCAGCGTTGCGCCGATGGTGACCTGGGGCACGACACCGCAGCAGGTGGTGGCCATCGACGGAGCCGTGCCGCAAGCGGGCGATGCCGGGCAGGCCGGGGCCGAGAGCCGCGAGCGCGCGCTGCGCTATATGGGGTTGGAGCCTGGCACAGCGCTCGAATCGCTGGCAATCGACGCCGCCTTTATCGGCTCCTGCACCAACAGCCGGATCGGCGATCTGCGCCGGGCGGCGGAGATACTCGATGGTCGCAAGGTTGCTCCGGGCGTGAAGGCGATCTGCGTGCCCGGATCGAGCAGCGTCAAGCGCCGGGCAGAGGAGGAGGGGTTGCACCGCATATTCCAACGGGCAGGCTTCGAATGGCGCGAATCGGGATGCTCCATGTGTTTCTTCGCGGGCGGGGAAAGTTTCGGCCCGCAGGACCGGGTCGTGTCCTCCACCAACCGGAATTTCGAGAGCCGCCAGGGGCCGGGCACGCGCACCCATCTCGCATCGCCTGAGACCGTCGCCGCCTCGGCCCTTGCCGGGCATATTGCCGATCCGCGGAAGCTGGCGGCCTGAGATGGAGCCGTTCACCACCATCACCGCCGCCGCCGTCCCGCTGATGCGCGACAATATCGATACCGATGCGATCATCCCCTCGCGCGAGATCCGCAGCGTTTCGAAAAAGGGCCTGGCTGACGGGTTGTTCGCCGGTTGGCGCTATCTGGCGATCGGCGGGCGCGACCCCGATCCCGGGTTCATTCTCAACGATCCGGCGCTGACGGATGCCCGGATTCTGGTTGCGGGAGAGAATTTCGGCTGCGGATCGAGCCGGGAACATGCGGTCTGGGCGCTGGCGGAATATGGTTTCCGGACGATTGTAGCGCCCTCGTTCAACCCGATCTTTCGCAACAATTGCCTCGCCAATGGGGTTTTGCCGCTCATTCTCGACCGGGCGGTGGTCGAGCCGATCGCCCGGGGGCTCGGCGCGGCGCCGGGTTCGCTCCTCACCGTCGATCTCGAAGAGCAGGAGCTGCGCGACGAGGTTGGCGGTCGGTGGCGATTCGATATCGATACCGAAGAAAAACAGGCCCTGCTTTCCGGTCTCGACCCGATTGCCCGGACGTTGCAGCAGTCTTCGGCCATTGCCGCATTTCGCGAACGCGACGCCGCGGCGCGGCCATGGGCCTATTCCTCCATAGACAGGAGCTGAGGCCCGGCTTTTCGCTCGACGGCCGTAAAGTGAGCTGGATCGACGCGGCTTGGCACGGCGGGGGCGGGCGCATATCTCGCCGCCATTTTCTCTTGCCGCCGGATTGACCATGGCCGGCGTTATCCGGTTGCTTTGTCGGGTACGCTTGATAGGGCGTTTCCAGCTTTGGTTC
Organism: Parasphingopyxis sp.; assembly: GCA_051251675.1. Classification (GTDB taxonomy): domain Bacteria; phylum Pseudomonadota; class Alphaproteobacteria; order Sphingomonadales; family Sphingomonadaceae; genus Parasphingopyxis. The sequence continues at coordinate 1,611 of JBPOET010000114.1, forward strand.
AGCCTTGCGGCTCGGCCGGAAAAACGGATGGGATAGGATGAAAATTTTCATACTGGGCGGTGATGGCTTCTGTGGTTGGCCAACCAGTCTGCATCTTTCGCGTCGAGGGTATGATGTGACGATCATCGACAATCTTTCGCGGCGGAAGATCGATATCGAGCTTGGAGTGGAGTCTCTGACGCCCATCGCCCCTATCGATCAGCGTCTGGCCGCCTGGAAAGAGGTGAGCGGCAAGGATATCGCCTTTCACGATTTCGACGTCTCGGAGAATTATCACCGGCTGCTGAGCCTGATCGAAGCCGAAGATCCCGATGTGGTCGTCCATTTCGCCGAGCAGCGCGCCGCGCCCTATTCGATGAAATCAAGCTACCACAAGCGCTATACGGTCGATAACAATCTCAACGCGACCAACAATCTGCTGGCCGCGATCGTCGAGGCGAAGAGCGATGCGCATGTCGTCCATCTCGGGACGATGGGGGTTTACGGCTATGGCACGGCGGGCATGAAGATTCCCGAAGGCTATCTGACCGTCCAGATCCAGACCGAGACCGATACGGTCGAGCAGGAAATCCTCTATCCGGTGAATCCGGGCTCGATCTACCATCTGACCAAGACGCAGGATCAGCTTTTCTTCGCCTATTACAACAAGAATGACGGGGTGCGCGTTACGGATCTGCACCAGGGCATCGTCTGGGGCACACAGACCGAAGAGACGAAGATGGATGAGCGGCTCATCAACAGGTTCGATTATGATGGCGACTATGGCACGGTTCTCAACCGGTTCGTCATGCAGGCGGCGCTCGACTATCCGATGACCGTGCATGGCACCGGCGGGCAGACGCGGGCCTTTATCCATATCCAGGACACCTGCCGGTGCATCGAGCTTGCCATCGCCAACCCGCCGCAAAAGGGGGAGCGCGTCAACATCCTGAACCAGATGACCGAAACGCACCGGGTGCGCGATCTGGCCCAGATGATTGCCGACAAGACCGGGAGCAGGTTCGAGCTGGTCGATAATCCGCGCAATGAAGCCGATGAAAACGACCTGCATGTCGCGAACGACCGATTCCTGGGCCTCGGTCTCGAACCGATCACGCTCGATGATGGTCTTCTCGACGAGATCAGGGAAATCGCGGAGAAATATGCGGACCGGTGCAACCGCACGAAAATCCCCTGCCGCTCGAACTGGAATTAGGCGCGCGCTATCGGCTCAGGCGGCCGGAGCGCCGCTCTGAGACCCCGGTGGCCGGTCCGACAGGAAAAGCGGTGCGCCCCCGGCGCCGGGCTCAGGCGGCGACTGCGCTGGGCGCTCCGCACTGTTCGCCAAATCCGTCGAATGTGCATGTGGAAGCGAACACCTCCTTGGCGACGGACGAGACCGTTTTCTCATACATCTGATCGACAAAGTCGCTGTGCTGGAGCAGTTTCGGCAGCGCCAGCGCTGCCTCGAGCCTGGTCAGGCAGCGTTCCGGGATCCCGTGGAGAATCACGATCTTCAGATCATGGCGCCGTCCGGCCTGGGCCACGGCGTCTTCCAGCCCCTTGCGTAGCGGAGCGGCGATGCTGTTTTCATAGGCCGTTCGGACCCAAGGGTCGCTATGCCCGTCCCGCAGCTGCAAGAAGAGAAGATGCCGATAGGCATCGCTGCCGACGATATCGGCGCAGTGGCGCACATAATTCTGGATCGTGCCATTTACGGTAGAGAGGGCGCCGGGCGCCGCCGCGATCCGCTGCGATACCGCGCCGATCAGATAGTTTACGCAAGCGCGGTAGATATCTTCCTGCCCATCGAATGCATAATAGACCTGCCAATAGCTGACGCCGAGCGCCTCGGCGATCTCGTCGATACTCACGCCGCTCCAGGGGCGGGCGAGATAGAGCGGCAACACGCGGGTTGCGATGTCTTCGCGCCAGTCCTGCCAGTCAATGGCTTTGCGCGCTGAGGCGGTTTCGCTGCGGGCCATATGGTCACCTCTTCTACCTGCGAGAAAATATATCGAAACGTAATATATATTGTGTATCGCAATAGGAGTAGTCGGCCAATATGCAGAAAATATCGACGAAAAGCCCTTTTAGCTTCGATTATTGAGGTGTGGTGAGATTGCCACATCTTCCTATGAACTACGAATCGTATGAAAAAAGCATTGAGCGATGCAAGGCGTCGCGCCATAAGCCCGTCGCATGGCCAAGGGCGAGATCGGTATTTCTCGTCAACCAGCAACAGGAATTGCGGCGTTCATCAGGAAAGGCTGCAGAGATTTTTGAAGGGGTTAGATTTCGATGACTAAACAAACAAACGGCAAGCCGTTCTCCGTGCGTGCGCAAACCATGCGTGCCATGCTGCTTGGAACGGCAGCCTCGGCCTTTGTCGCCACGCCTGCTTTGGCGCAGGACAATGACGAACTCGCGGCCGCCACGGCTAACCAGCCGGCGATCGTTGTTACGGGTACGCGCATTACGAACCCGAACCTCGAACAGTCGAGCCCGATTCAGGTCGTCGGCACTGACGAGATCGATTATCGTCAGGCGACCAATGCTGAAGAGCTGATCGGTGAACTGCCGGGCATCGCTTCGGGCGGAAGTAACGCCTCCATCAACAATGGCAGCACCGGTACGTCAACGCTTAACCTTCGCAACCTTGCTTCGACGCGCAGCCTTGTTCTTCTGGACGGTACGCGCCTCGTCCCTTCAACGATTTTCAGCCAGACCGACTTGAACATCATTCCGGTTGCTCTCGTCGAGCGGGTCGAAATCATCACAGGCGGCGCATCGTCGGTATACGGTGCTGACGCCATTTCGGGCGTTGCCAACTTCGTTTTGCGCCGGGATTTCGAAGGTCTCGAAGCGGCCATGACATACGGCATCACCGAGCGCGGTGATGGCGAGCGTGTTCGCGGTGACCTTACCCTGGGTGCCAATTTCGACGATGGTCGCGGCAATGCCGTTCTCAGCATCGGTTATCAGGAAGTCGATGACGTCCTGCAGGCTAATCGCGTGCTCTCTCAGCAGGGTTTGTTCGGTACAACGGTAATCGGTTCGGGCACGTCGGTTCCGACGCGGTTCAACGGCAACCAGATTGACCCGACAGGTACGGTTATTGTTCCGACCTACAACACGTTCAACTTCGCGCCGTTCAACTATTTCCAGACGCCGCTTGAACGCTACAACATCTTCGGTTCGGCTAACTATGAAGTCACGCCGGGCATCGAAGTTTACACTCGCGCTATGTTCACCAACTCCACGGTGAGCCTGCAGCTGGCGCCTTCGGGTCTCTTCGGCGATCCGTTCGCTCTGCCGCTCAACAACCCGTTCCTGACGGATGCTCAGGTTCAGTCGATCTGCGCCAGCTTCGCTGTGCCGATCGATCCGGCAACCTGTACGGCGGCCCGCAACGCGGCGGACCCCAACGATCCCAACTTCCTCGCGCCGGATGTCATCATCAACCGCCGTCTGGTTGAGCAGGGTCCGCGTCAGACCGATCTGGTTACCAACCAGTTCCAGATCTGGGCTGGCGTACGCGGCGATCTCAGCCCGACGATCAGCTATGATGTCTACGGCACCTATGGTGAATCGCAGCGCACGACCACGCGTCGCAACTGGGGTCTGAAGTCGCGGGTTGAGCAGGCGCTCAATGCGACCAGCACAACGACCTGTTTCGATGCTTCGAACGGTTGTTTCCCGCTCAACCTGCAAGGTGGCGGACCGGGCGGTACGAACATCGATCCGCGCTCGGTTGCTTTCTTCAACCAGCCTTCCGGCTTCACCGACTCGACCTCGCTGTCGGTGGTCAACGCCTCGCTTAACGGTACGTTCGGCGAGACCGGCTTCTTCACCGAAACCCCGATCGGCTTCGCTGTCGGTGTCGAATATCGTGAATATACGGCCAGCCGCGTTGCCGACGTTTCCGCCGGTACGCAGGACGAAGTTCTCGGTACCGGTGCGCCGGCTCCGACCTTCAACGGTCAGTATGACGTGATCGAGGGCTTTGCCGAGCTGATCGTGCCGATCCTCGAAGATGTTCCGGGCTTCTACAGCCTCCAGGCTGAAGGCGGTATCCGCGTGTCGGATTACTCCAACACCGGCACGTCGGTCACCTGGAAAGCGGGTGGTAGCTGGGAACCGTTCGAGGGCTTCCGTTTCCGCGGCATCTACTCGGTATCCGTACGGTCGCCGAACATTGGCGAGCTGTTTGCGCCTGTTACCACGGGCCTGACGCCTCTCGCGGTTGATCCCTGTGCCGGCGCAAATCCGGTTGGCAATGCAACGCTGACCGCGATCTGTATCGCTCAGGGTGCGCCCGCCGCAACCATCGGCCTGATCCCGCAGCCTTCGGCCGCGCAGATCAACGCAACGGCCGGCGGCAACGTCGATCTCGATACTGAAGAAGCCACATCACTCACACGTGGGCTTGTGGCAACACCGCCGCAGGTGCCGGGCTTGGTCGTGTCTGTCGTCTATTTCG
>JBPOET010000115.1:0-6026 GCA_051251675.1 Parasphingopyxis sp.
GAACGCGACATAAGCCCGGACGCCGGCCAGGAATTCCAGGGCGCCGTGTTTCCTGCAGGCAAGGCCAGCTGGACCGAGATTTGGGCGGCGAGCGAGCATATGCCCGAAACAACCATGCTGCACATTATCGTCGACAATGCCGACAGCTATGCCGAGCGTGCCAAGAAGAACGGCATCACGGTGAGCGGACCGATGGATATGCACGGCGAGCGCGTCTATTTCAGCGAAGCGCCGGGCGGGCTTCAGATTGCGGTGATGTCGACGCTGGCAAACTAGTCGAAACGGGCATCAAAGCATAGCAATGACAGCATCGCCCGCTTCGCGCGTCGTTGCGCCGCCGCCGATATCGGCAGTCCGCAAACCGCCGGCGAGGGCCTTGCCGACAGCCCCTTCGATCCGGTCGGCCGCCTCGCTCCTGCCCAGCGAATAGCGGAGCATCATCGCAGAAGAGAGGATAGTCGCCAGCGGGTTGGCCCTGCCCTGCCCCGCGATATCGGGCGCGGAACCGTGAATGGGCTCGTAAAGCCCCTTCCCGTCCTTATCGAGAGACGCCGAGGGCAGCATGCCGATCGACCCGGCGCACATGCTCGCGAGATCCGACAGAATATCGCCGAACAGATTGCCGGTAACGATCGTGTCGAACTGGCCGGGATCGCGAACCAGCTGCATCGCTGCATTATCGACGTAGAGATGGCTGAGTTCGATATCCGGATAGTCTGCGCTCACCTCGATCACGACATCGCGCCACAGCTGCGAGGTTTCGAGGACGTTCGCCTTGTCGACGGAGCACAGCTTGCCTCGCCGCGCCCGGGCAGTTTCAAAGCCAGTCCGGGCGATCCGCGCGATCTCCGCTTCGTCATAGGCCATGATGTCATAGCCTTGCCGCAAACCCGCCTCCGTCGTCCGCATGCCCTTTTCGCCGAAATAGACGTCGCCAGTCAGCTCGCGGACGATCATCACATCGATATTCCGCGCGATTTCCGGCCGCAGCGCCGAAGCGTCGGCCAGTTCGGGAAACAGATTTGCCGGGCGAAGATTGGCAAACAGGCCAAGCGCCTTGCGCAGACCGAGAATCGCCTGTTCGGGCCGCAAACGGCGCTCAAGCGTATCGCAATCGGGATCGCCAACCGCTCCGAACAGGACCCCGTCCGCCCGCTGCGCCAGCGCCAGGGTCGTATCCGGCAGGGGGTGCCCCTGTTCCTTGTAGGCTGCGCCGCCGACCGGCGCTTCTTCGAAGATCAGCCCGTCGATGGCCAGCGCATCGAGCACCCGTACGGCTTCGACGATAACCTCGGGACCTATGCCGTCTCCGGGCAGCAACGCGACCAGCATGTCTTTTCCTTTTCGCTCAGGCAGCACGCCCGAGGCGCGCCACCAGTCTTTCGCGTGCTGCCATTACATCATTGCGACGCTCATCCAACAGGTTGCGTGCAAGAAAATGCCCGGTCAGCCGAAATCCGTCGAAAATACCATCCCAATCTTCAGCTTCGCCGCCCCCGACAAGAAAGGCCGGAAGCGCGAGAAGCCTGTCGCGATACTCCTCTCCTGCCGAGGCACTGACCGCCGCGCCGCTTTTCGGGCTGACCCAGTGGAGATCGGCCCGGCTTGCCGTGACCGTGCATTGCGAAAGATCGAGACCGAAACCCAGTTCGGTCAGCAATAACAATTCATACCGCACGAGCGCGGATGCCCAGCGGCGCGCGCTCGGCGCGGCCTCGATCGCTCCCAGCACGCCATCAAGCGCTGAATATAGCTGCGGATAGCTATGGCTTTCCGGCAGAACCGCAGAGGTAAGGGCACAGCTCCATTCTATCGCGGAAGCGGCAAGCGGCTCGGCGTAGAGCCCGCTCCGGCTGGTCACAAGTTCGACGGTCAGCCCCGCCAGCTGCTCTTCCGTCCGGGCCCTGAACTCCGCCTCGACGATGTTGCCGGCCAGCAGCACAGGCCGGATCCGCCGTGATCGTCCGCCACGGACATAGCCGGCGACGAGCCCGTTCTCCGGCGTCATCAGCCGGGCGATAACGCCATGCTCGCCATGCGGGCGGATGGCGCAAACAAGGGCGCGGGTGCGTAGCTGCATGATCCCGCTCTAGTCCAAGCGGCGCAGCTGCAAAAGCCGGACCCTAATGGCCAGACGGACGATCCTCATAGGCAATGTCGTAGAAGCGCGTATATTCCCGGTCGAAGCGCAGGGTTACCGTACCCGTCGCACCGTGCCGCTGCTTGGCGATGATAACCTGGGCCTGACCAGCGACTTCGGCGTTTTTCAGCTCCCATGCCGATCGTTTCTCGCGATCCTCCGGCGAGCTGGTTTCCGTGATCATCGGCGGCTCGGCAAAGCCGTGATAATAATCTTCGCGATAAATGAAGAGCACGATATCGGCATCCTGCTCAATCGATCCCGATTCGCGCAAATCGGAAAGTTGCGGTTTCTTGTCTTCGCGCTGCTCGACGGCACGGCTGAGCTGCGAAAGTGCGATCACCGGAACTTCGAGCTCCTTGGCCAGCGTCTTGAGCCCCCGGCTGATTTCGGAAATCTCGTTGACGCGATTGTCATTGGCCTTGCCCGAGCCCTGCAACAGCTGGAGATAATCGACAACGATCATCGAAATTCCGCGCTGGCGCTTGAGCCGCCGGGCGCGCGTTCGCAGCGCAGCGATGGTGAGGCCCGGAGTATCGTCGATATAGAATGGCAGGCTTTCAAGCTCCGCGGCGGCGCGCGCCAGATTGCGGAACTCCTCCTGGCTGATCGCGCCCTTGCGCAGTTTTTCCGAGCTGATCCGGGACTGTTCCGACAGAATACGTGTCGCCAGCTGATCGGCTGACATTTCCAGGCTGAAAAAGGCGACCGGCGCACCGATCGAATGTTCGATCCCGTCTTCCTGATCGCGATGATAGCGGAGCGCCGTCTGGAAGGCGATATTCGTCGCCAGTGCAGTCTTGCCCATACCCGGCCGGGCGGCGAGAATGATGAGATCGGATTTGTGCAGACCGCCGAAATGGTGGTTCAGGCTGGAAAACCCGGTTGTGTAGCCCGATACATTGCCACCCGAATTGAGCGCCCGCTGGGCCATGGTAACTGCATCGGCTGCAGCCATGGCAAATGTCTTGGTCGATCCGCTTTCGCCGCCGGCTTCGGCAACTTTGTACAGCTCCACTTCGGCCTCTTCGATCTGCACCTTGGGATCGACCGATTCGCTCGTGTCGACGGCTTTCTCGACCATTTCGCGCCCGACGCCGATCAGGGCGCGCAGCAGAGCCAGTTCATAGATCTGGGTCGCGAAATCGCGAGCCCCGATGAGTGCCACACCGCTTTCGGTGATCTTCACCAGATAGCCGACACCGCCCAGCTGTTTGAGCTCTTCATCCGCCTCGAACATGGGTTTGAGCGTCACCGGATTGGCAACCATATTCTTGTCGACGACCATCCGGATAATCGCCTGATATATCCGGCCATGAACCGGATCGAAGAAATGATCTTCGCGCAAGATCCGCTGGACATCGTCAACCAACCGGTTGTCGATCAGCAGCGCTCCGAGAACCGCCGCCTCCGCTTCCAGGTTATGCGGAAGGGAAAGCGGGTTGTTTTCATTGTCGCTGACGAGTTGGACGGGTTCTGCCATGCCCCCTTCTCGCGCGGATCGGCTCCGGCCTCAAGTCAGTAAGCCTGTGGATATTATGTGGGGCAATTGGCTGACGCATAGAGGCAACGGTTGGCTGCACAAAAACCTGCACTCTATTCCCAATCTTCACCAACGCCACTAAGCCTCCCCCATGGCCGATCAACGGATCATAGATGTCAAGCTGGACGAGCGCACGATCATCTGGCGCAACGCCGATATCGAGCAGGAGCGGCGCATTGCCATTTTCGATCTGCTCGAAGGCAATGAGTTCGAACCGGCCAGGGAATATCCGGGCGGCTATGCCGGGCCCTACAAGCTTACGTTGCGGGTAGAAGAAGGCAGGCTCGCCCTCGATATCGCAGCCGAAAACGATACGCTGCTTGAAACGGTCATCATCGGATTGACCCGCTTTCGCCGTCCTATCCGCGAATATTTCGCGATCTGCGACAGCTATTTCCAGGCCATCCGCCAGGCGACGACGCAACAGATCGAAACGATCGACATGGCCCGCCGCGCCATTCACAATGATGCGGCTGAGCTCCTAAAGGATCGGCTAGACGGCAAGGTGGCCGTCGATTTCGACACCGCGCGCCGCCTGTTCACACTGATCTGTGTCCTGCACATCAAGGGGTAGCGAGGGACGATGCGCGCGATAAAATGGGGAGCCATGTGGTTGCTGCTGGCCGCTCTGGCGGCAATCGCGTTGTGGCAAGTCGCGATCCGCTGGCATCCGTCATCGACCACCTACCCTTTCCAAGGCGTCGACGTCTCACATCATCAAGGTACAATCGACTGGATCGCGTTGCGCGAAGGGGGCGTGTCATTCGCCTATATCAAGGCAACCGAAGGTGGTGATTGGCGAGATCCGATGTTTGATGAAAACTGGCATGGGGCCGAAGCGGCCGGAATCCGCCGCGGCGCATATCACTTCTTCACGCTCTGTCGATCAGGCGAAGCCCAAGCGGCAAATTTCATCAATGCGATCCCAAACGATCACAATGCACTTGCTCCAGTCGTTGATCTGGAATTTGTGGGGAACTGTTCCAGACGGCCGTCGCGAACGGAGCTCCATCGCGAACTGTCCGATTTTATTGAAATAGTCGAAGAGTATAGCGGCAGATCTACGATCCTTTATGTAATTTCTGACTTTGATGATTATTACGGAATCACTGAAGCTTTTGATCGTCGCCTCTGGCTCAGGGCTTTGTACCGGCAACCGGCATATGGCCAGCGCGATTGGGTAATCTGGCAAGCCTCGGCATTTCGGCGGATTGACGGAGTGGAAGGGCCTGTCGACTGGAATGTTCTTCAGTCTTCCGCAAACTTGAATGAACTGGGGGAATGATGCGGGCGATCAAATGGGCCGCGATGTGGCTGTTGCTTGCGGCTCTGGCGGCAATCGCGCTTTGGCAGGTGGCGATACGCTGGCATCCGGTAACCAGCCAGTATCCGGTACAGGGCGTTACCATAGGGGTGGATCAGGGCGATGTGCATTGGCCCACATTGCGGGCGGCCGGCGCCGATTTCGCCTATATCCATGCGACCGACGGCGATGTCGATCGCGACCCGAATTTCGCCGACAACTGGCAAGCGGCGCACGATGCCGGCCTGCGCCACGGGGCTATCCATATCTGGGAATTGTGCCGCCTTGCCGTAGATCAGGCGACCAATTTCGTTGCCACCGTACCGCCCGACAGCGACGCGCTACCCCCTGCGGTCATCCTCGATTTTGACAATAATTGTACCGACCGTCCGGATGTCAGCGTGTTCATCTCGGAACTCGCGACCTTCCTGCAGATGGTCGAAGCCCATGCCGAGAGCCCGGCGCTGCTTTATGTAACGCGCGAATTCGATGCGACCTATCAGGTAACAAGCCGGGTTGAGAGGAGCTTCTGGTTGCCGCGCCGGCTGTTCAAACCCGATTTCGGCGCCGTGCCCTGGGTCATGTGGGAGGCCAGCGATATCCGGCAGATCGAAGGTGTGGAAAACCCGGTACGCTGGAATGTGGTGCGTCCGGAACAGTCAGGCTAAAGACCCTCTCTATGAGCATCATGGCAGACAGATGGATTCGCGAACGCGCGCTTGAAGACGGGATGATCGAGCCGTTCGAAGATGGCCAGCGGCGGGACGGGACGATCAGTTACGGCCTGTCTTCCTATGGCTATGACGCGCGCGCCGCCGACGAGTTCAAGATCTTCACGAATGTCGACAACGCAATCGTCGATCCGAAGGATTTTTCGGATAACAGTTTCGTCGATCGCCAGACCGATTGTTGTATCATCCCGCCAAACAGCTTCGCACTGGCCCGCACGGTGGAATATTTTCGCGTGCCCAAGGATGTGCTGGTCATCTGCCTCGGCAAATCGACCTATGCGCGGTGCGGGATCATCGTGAACGTCACGC
>JBPOET010000116.1:0-5994 GCA_051251675.1 Parasphingopyxis sp.
GCGCAGGGCCGCTTGAAACGATGGAGGCATCTCCCCATCTCAACTGTTGCACTACTGCAACAGTTGGCTAACGGCATATGATGTACGACACGGAGACTATGGCAGCAGATCCCTACGCAACTCTCGGCGTCCCGCGGGGCGCGAGCGAAGACGAAATAAAAAAGGCCTATCGCAAGCTCGCCAAGGAGCTGCATCCGGACCGCAACAAGGATAATCCGAAAGCTACCGAAAAATTCTCGGCGGCTACGGAAGCCTATGACCTGCTCAGCGACAAGGCCAAACGTGCGCAGTTCGATCGTGGCGAAATCGATGCCCAGGGCAATCCTACCAACCCCTTTGGTGGTAGCGGTTTCGGCGGCGCCCAGGGCGGTTCATCGTTCGAATTTTCCGAAGGCGGCGATATCGGCGATATTTTCGAAGGGCTCTTCGGTGGTGGGCGCAGCCGGGGCTCTTCGCGCGGACCCTTTGGCGGCGGTTTCGGCCGGCGTCAGGCCCCGCCGCCCAAGGGTGCGGATATGGGCTATCGGCTGGCCGTGCCGTTCGAGGCTGCGGCAAGGCTGGACGATCAGCGGGTCACCCTGGCGAGCGGTAAGACGATCGACCTGAAACTGAAGCCGGGAGTGGAAAGCGGCACCCAGATGCGGCTGTCAGGTCAGGGCCAGGAAGGACCGGGCGGATCCGGCGACGCAATCGTCACGATTTTCGTCCAGGATCACAAATTCTACGAGCGCGACGGTGACAATATTCGTCTCGATGTTCCGATCGGGCTCGACGAGGCTGTGCTCGGCGCGAAGATCAAGGTGCCGACGGTCGATGGGCCGGTGATGCTCACGGTTCCGAAAAATGCGGCCTCGGGGAAAACGCTCAGGCTCAAGGGCAAGGGCTTCCACAAAAAGGGCGGAGGCCGCGGCGACCAGTTGGTGAAACTGGAAATCGACCTGCCCGAAGACGATGCGGAGCTGGCGGAGTTCGTGAAAGGCTGGACGCCCGGAAAACCGCAAAATCCGCGTTCGGAATTCGGTGTCTGACAATTGACCCATGAAGCCTCGCAATCGCCTGAGGCGCGCCGCAGGCTTGCCGAGGTCCGGATTCGGGAAGGCCGGCCTGTCGATCGTCCCGATCCGCGCACCTGGGGCTGGACGACATTGAAGCGCGTGGCCGATGGCGTATACGCTGAAGGCTTTATTCATGCGGGCAACCTCGCCTTCATGGCGCTGCTCGCCCTCTTTCCCTTCTTCATCGTACTGGCCGCCATTGCGCAAAGCCTTGGGCGGACAGAGGATGGCCTGCAGGCTGTCGCGATCTTCCTGCAGAATGTTCCTCCTAGCGTAGCGACCGCCTTGGAAGACCCGATTGCCAGCGTTCTTTCCGCGCGGACGGGAAACCTGTTGTGGATCGGCGCGGCAATCGGCCTCTGGACGACCGCGAGCTTTATCGAAACCGTGCGGGAAATCCTGCGCCGCGCCTATGGCACACCCTATGGACGGCCATTCTACGAGTATCGGCTCTTCTCTATCGGCTTGATCATCATTTCCGTCGCCCTGGCATTGCTCGCCTTCGCCCTGCAATTCGTGATGACCGGTGTGGAGCAGTTCATCTATCGCCTCGTGCCCCTGTTCGAGGAGTATCGGATATTTCTCACCGTTTCCCGGCTGGTTCCGGCGTTCGTGATCTTTCTCGGATTTTATCTTGTTTTCTGGTCGCTTACGCCGCGCCAATATCGCGCGCGGCTTTATCCGAAATGGCCTGGCGCGCTGCTCGTCACCGTCTGGTGGCTCGGCACGACGGCCCTGATGCCGGTCATACTCGAAAACCTGATCAGTTATGATTTGACCTATGGCAGCCTGGCGGGCTTCATGCTTTCGATGATGTTCTTTTTCGTCATCGGATTCGGTGTCGTCGTTGCGGCCTATCTCAACGCGGCACTGGCGGAAGTGCCTGAAAGCGAGTTAAGGAAGCACGTAGAAGAAACTGCAGCAGAAACTGAAGTCGAGGAACCTTAATGACGGGACTGATGAAAGGGAAACGCGGGCTGATCATGGGGCTTGCCAATGACCGATCGCTGGCATGGGGCATAGCCAAACAGTTGCACGAACAGGGCGCCGAAATGGCGTTCAGCTATCAGGGCGACGCACTGGAACGGCGCGTCAGGCCGTTGGCCGAGAGCGTTGGATCGGATTTCCTGATAGAGTGCGATGTGTCCGACATGGACGCGCTCGACACCGCGTTCGCGACACTCAAGGAGAAATGGGAAACCATCGACTTTGTCGTGCATGCGATCGGTTTTTCCGACAAGAATGAGCTGCGCGGCAAATATCTCGATACCAGTCTCGACAATTTCCTGATGACCATGAACATTTCGGTCTATTCCATGGTTGCCGTTACCAAGCGGGCAAGCGAGATGATGCCGGACGGCGGCTCGATCCTGACGCTCAGCTATTATGGCGCGGAAAAGGTCGTGCCGCATTACAATGTGATGGGTCCGGCAAAATCGGCGCTGGAGACCAGCGTTCAGTATCTGGCGATGGATCTCGGGCCAGACGATATTCGCGTGAACGCGATTTCCGCGGGGCCGATCAAGACGCTGGCCGCTAGCGGCATCGGAGACTTTCGCTACATCCTCAAATGGAACGAACTGAATTCGCCGCTTCGTCGCAATGTCACTATCGACGATGTCGGCGGCGCAGGGGTTTACCTGCTCAGCGATCTGTCTTCCGGCGTTACCGGGGAAATCCATCATGTCGATGCCGGCTATAACGTCATCGGCATGAAGGCCGAGGATGCGCCGGACATCGCGCTGGAGAAGTGATTGCTCTTCGCACTGAACGGCCGGATGATCAGCGCGCGGTTTTCGCCATTCACGCTGCGGCATTCGAAACCGATCTGGAGGCTCGCCTGACAGACAAGCTGCGCGCCGATGGCGAGGTGCTGCTATCGCTGGTGGCGCTCGACGGCGATGAACCGGTCGGCAATCTGGTCCTGTCGCTGATGGTGGCCGAAGGCGATGGCATGTCCCTTCGCGCTGCAGCTATCGGACCGATCGGCGTTCGCCCGGATCGCCAGGGAGAAGGGATCGGAGCCATGCTCATGCGGGCCGGTATCTCCTGGGCGCGGGGCGAGGGCATTGTCGCGATCTTTCTGCTCGGCAATCCGGACTATTACGGGCGCTTCGGCTTTTCCGCGGAAACGGCTGCGCCTTTCGCCTCGACCTATGCCGGACCCTATTTCCAGGCGCTGTTGCTCGATGACACTTTTGTGCTGCCAAAATCCGGCAGGGCCGACTATGCTCCGGCTTTTGCGGCGTTTGAGGACTGACGGAACCCGATGAGCTATAACAGTTTTGGACATCTGTTCCGTTTCACCACCTGGGGCGAGAGCCATGGCCCGGCGCTTGGAGCGATCGTGGACGGCTGCCCGCCGGGCATTGCGCTCGACGAGAGCGATATCCAGCCCTGGATGGACAAGCGCCGGCCGGGCCAGTCCCGCCACACAACCCAGCGCCGCGAACCGGACACCGTCCGCATCATGTCCGGTGTGTTCGAGGGCAGAACGACGGGTACGCCGATCCACCTGATGATCGAGAATGTCGACCAGCGCTCAAAGGATTATTCGGAGATCGCAGCCAGCTACCGGCCTGGCCATGCCGACTTCACCTATGATGCAAAATATGGCTTTCGCGACTATCGCGGCGGAGGGCGGTCGTCCGCGCGGGAAACCGCCGCGCGCGTGGCGGCGGGCGCCGTTGCGCGCAAAGTGCTCGGCGACGCAATTGCGATACGGGCGTATCTGACGGAACTTGGCGGTATCGCCATCGACCGAAACCGGTTTGACGATTCCGCGATCGATGCAAACGACTTTTTCTGCCCCGATCCGGCTGCGGTCGGCGAATGGGAATCAGCCGTCGATAGCGCTCGGAGGGATGGCAATTCGCTGGGCGCGGTCGCCGAGTGCATCGCGACAGGCGTTCCGGCGGGCTGGGGCGCGCCGGTTTATGCGAAGCTGGATGCGGAGCTGGCGGCGGGGATGATGTCTATCCATGCGACGAAGGGCGTGGAGATTGGCAACGGATTTGAGGCAGCGCGGATTACCGGCCGGGACAATGCCGATGAAATGGAACCGGGCAATAACGGCCCGCGCTTCCTTTCGAACAATGCGGGCGGCGTTCTTGGCGGAATATCGAACGGCGATACGATCGTCTGCCGAACGGCCTTCAAGCCGACCAGCTCGATTTTGACGCCGTTAAAAACGGTGACGCGCGAGGGCGAGCCAGTGGAGATTTCGACCAAGGGCAGACACGATCCCTGTGTCGGTATTCGCGGGGTGCCCGTTGTCGAAGCGATGATGGCGCTCGTCCTTGCCGATCAAATGTTGCTTCACCGCGCGCAATGCGGCTGATAAGCGGGTTGGCTGAGGGGTAAATTTTGGAAACAATTCGGCTCTTTATCGAGGTTAATCAGGCAATTATCGGCCTCATCATTCTCGGTATGATGTTCGTTGCCTTCCTGTTCGAACGGTTTCCCGCGGCCGTTGTCGCGCTGTTTGGCGCCTGTACCTTCCTGTTTCTCGGCATTCTCGATTCGGAAGGGCTGCTCTCGGTATTTTCCAATCCCGCTCCGATAACGATCGGAGCCATGTTCGTGCTTTCCGGCGCCCTGCTCAGGACCGGAACGATCGACGCACTGGCTTCCGGCATTGTCACGCGCGCGGCCAAGAGACCGAAACTCGCCCTGGTGGAGTTGCTGGCGGGCGCGTTCACAGCCTCGGCATTCATGAACAATACGCCGGTCGTGCTCGTGCTGACCCCGATCATGGCGCGCCTCGCCGAAGCGACGGGCATGTCGGTCAAGCGCCTGCTCATTCCCCTGTCTTATATCTGCATTCTTGGCGGTACGATGACGCTGATCGGTACATCGACGAACCTGATCGTCGATGCCGTCGCGCGCCAGGAGGGGTTGGAGCCGTTCGGCATATTCGAAATTACGCCCTATGGGCTGATGGCGGCGCTTGCCGGTGCCGTGACGCTGGCCATTTTCGGTCCGATCCTGTTGCCGAAAGGCGATCCGACTTCGCTCTATCGCAGCACCGAAGACACCGATTTTCTGACCGAGCTGATCGTGCTCGACGACAGCGATGTCATCGGCAAGAATTACGGCGAACTTTCCGCATTGCGGCCAAGCAGGCTCAAAGTGCTGGCGATCAAGCGGGACGATCAGTTCATCCGGCAGGATATTGCCGAGGAAGTTGCGATGGCCGGCGACCATCTCATTATCCGTACCGACATGACGGAGTTACTCTCGCTGCGCAGGACTCGCCAGTTCGAGATGGGCCTGGCCGGTGAAAATGGCCCCAGTGCGAACAGCGAGGCGCTCGTCGAGGCAACGATAGCGCCTACCCATCCCAGTCTCGGACGGCGGCTCAGCGATATCCCGTTCCTCAGCCGTTTGCGGGTACGGATCATCGGAATCACGCGCCACCGCCAGCTGCCCGGGCCCGACATGCCCAATGCCCGTATGCGCGCGGCCGATCATCTGCTCGTCACCGGTTCCGAAGACGCCATCCGGCGCATGTATGAAAATCCCAATCTGCTGGGTGTTGGGCAAACCCGTACCCGGGAATTCCGCCGGGACCGCGCCCCGATCGCTATCCTCGCGCTGGCCGCCGTCGTTTTGCTGGCCGCTCTCAATATCGTTTCTCTCGCCGTGGCCGCGATTCTCGCAATGGGCGCAATCCTGGCCGCCCGCTGCATCGATGCGGAAGAAGCCTGGGGATCGATCGACGGCAACGTCCTGATCCTGATCTTCGCCATGTTGGCCGTCGGGGTCGGGCTGGAGCAGGCGGGAAGCGTTTCCCTGATCGTTGCCGCAGCGGTCCCGGTGCTGGAACTCATGCCTGCCTGGTCTCTCATTTTCATTGTTTATGCGCTTTCAGTGATTCTGACCGAGATCGTCACGAACAACGCCGTCGCTGTCGTTGTCACGCCGATCGTTATCGGGC
>JBPOET010000117.1:0-5988 GCA_051251675.1 Parasphingopyxis sp.
TCTCTGGCTTAGGCTCTGGCTAAAGGCCGAGAATCATTTTGGTGATGATGTTGCGCTGGATCTCGTTGGACCCGCCATAGATCGATGTCTTGCGCATGTTGAAATAGGAACCCGCACTGTGCTGCGCATAGTCCGGCCCGATCGGATATTCGTTCGACCCAGCATCGGCGACCGCGCGGTAATAGGGGGTGCCGTAATGGCCGACCGCCTCGAGCGCGAGCTCGGTCAGGCGTTGCTGGATCTCGGTGCCCTTGATCTTGAGGATAGAGCTTTCCGGCCCTGGCCCGCGCCCGGCCTGTTCCCCGGCCAGGGTACGCAGTTCGGTGATTTCGAGCGCCGCCAGGTCGATCTCGAGCTGGCTGACTTTGCGCGCAAAATCGAAATCCTCGATCAGCGGCTTGCCGTCCAGCACCTCGGACTTGGCGATATCGCGCAGCTGCTCGATGCCGCGCTTGGACCGGGCAACCCCGGCAATGCCGGAACGTTCATGGGCGAGCAGGAACTTGGCATAGGTCCAGCCCTTATTCTCCTCGCCGATCAGGTTCTCGACCGGAACGCGCACATCGGTAAGCCAGGTTTCGTTGACCTCGTACCCGCCGTCGATGAGCTTGATCGGCCGCACTTCGATGCCCGGCGTTTTCATGTCGATCAGGATGAAGCTGATGCCTTCCTGCGGTTTGGCGGCGTCCGGATCGGTGCGGCACAGGAAGAAACCCCAATCGGCATGCTGGGCAAGCGTCGTCCAGGTCTTCTGACCGTTGATCACATAATGATCGCCGTCGCGTACGGCGGTGGTTTTCAGCGATGCGAGATCGGATCCGGCGCCGGGCTCCGAATAGCCCTGGCACCACCAGACATCGCCGCTGCGGATGCCGGGAAGATGCTGCTCTTTCTGCGCTTCATTGCCGAAGGTGTAGATGACCGGCCCGACCATCGAGGTGCCGAAGGGTAGCGGCATGATCGCGTTGACCCGGGCATTTTCCTCGCCCCAGATATAGCGCTGGGTCGGCGTCCAGCCGGTACCGCCATATTGTTCCGGCCAGGCCGGAACCGACCAGCCCTTTTTGCCGAGAATCTTGTGCCAGGCGACGAGCTGCTCGGCCGACATATCGTCGCGCAGGCTGTCGGCGGAGGCCTCTTTGGGGTAATTTTCTTCGATAAAGGCGCGCACTTCCTTGCGGAAAGCTTGCTCTTCGGGGCTGAATTCCAGGTTCATCGGGCGATCTCCTCGGCGCTTTTGGAATCTTACTTACACGACCGTCAGCAACAGAAAAGGGGGATTCGGGGCTGGCACGCGCGTAGGTTGCCGTTAACGTAAATCCGTTCCGGAGCGTGGCCCGCTTGCAACTATGGATCGGCCCGAGATGTGCTGGCGCGTACGCGACCCCTGCCGTGCCGGCACGGCGCTATTCGGCCGGCATGTCCGGGGCTGGAGAACGATCCAGCCTTCTGGCCAGTTTCACCAGGCCGAAGATCAGCGGCGGCACGAGGATTGCGGAGAGCACGACCTTGGCCAGCATCTGCCCGGCAATCAGCGAACCGATCGGGAACTGGCCGTAAAAGGCGACCGAGATGAATATCACCGTATCGATGGTCTGGCTGAGGGCCGAGGCAATGGCGCCGCGGACCATCACGCCGAAGCTGCTGTCCCCGGCCGCGCCGCGCAGCGCCGAAAATATTCTGACATTGAGGAACAGCGAAACGCCATAGGCGATGGGCCCCGCGATCATGATCCGCGGCGTTTGCGATAATACCCGTTCGAAAGCGGCGATATTGTCCGCCGGCATTTCCGCCGAGGCCGGGAGCGAGAGGACCAGGAATATGAGCAGGATCGACAGGGCGAGCGGGAAAAATCCGAACAGCACCAGCCGGTTGGCCGTTGCCGGGCCGTGGAGCTGCGCCACCGTGCTCGATATGACGACGAGCATCAGGAAGGCGAATATGCCGGCCTCCACCGCAAGCGGCCCGAGCGCGACCTGCTTGAAGGCCAGCACGCCCGCGATACAGGTCATGCCGCCATAAAGGATTGAAAAGATGAAGAGCGAGCGCGATAGCGGCGCTGGAGTTGGTATAGTCGACATCGCAAATCCCTATCCTGTTCGCCGTTCCAACAAAAGAGCCAAGAAAAGAGGGGCCGTTTGACCGATACCGAATTTGACGTTCTGGCAATTGGCGATGCCGTGGTCGATGTGATTGCGCCGGCCGACGATGCGTTTCTTGCGGCGGAAGATGTGCCGAAGGGGTCGATGCGTGTTCTGAGCCGGGATGCGGCCGACCGCCTCTATGAGCGGATGGGCCCGGCGCAGGAGACAAGCGGCGGGTCCGCAGCCAACAGCATGGCGGGGATTGCGGCGCTTGGCGGCCGGGCGGCCTTTGTGGGGCAGGTGGGCCCGGACCAGCTCGGCACGATCTTCACCCATGACATCCGCGCGCAGGGCGTGGCGTTCGAGACGCCGCCGCTCGCCGGCGATATCAGCACCGGGCGCTGCCTGATCCTCGTGACGCCCGACGCACAGCGCACGATGAACACCTATCGCGGCGCGTCCGAACATCTGTCGGTCGATTCGATCGATGCGGACCAGATTGCACGGGCCACCATCGTCTATCTCGAAGCCTATCTCTGGGATCACGAAAAACCGCGCATCGCCATGCAGCAGGCGGCCGACATGGCGCATGAGGCGGGCCGGGCCGTAGCGTTCACCCTGTCCGACATCGCCTGTATCGGCCGGCACCGTAAGGATTTCGTCGAATTTGTGCGCAGCGGCCGGATCGATATCCTGTTCGGCAATGCAGAGGAGGCCCGTGCGCTTGCCGGGATCGACGATCTCGATGCCGCAATGGCAGCGCTTGCCGGGGCCGTCGATCTTTGCGTGATCACGTGCGGCGCCGACGGGGCGACGGCAATCCGGGATGGTGAAACCGTGTCGGTTCCCGCCGTTCCGCCGCGCGCGCTCGTCGATACCACCGGCGCCGGCGATCTGTTTGCGGCCGGCTTTCTCATTGCCCATGCCCGGGGAAGGCCGCTTGGGGCCAGTCTCGCTCTTGGCGCGGCGACGGCGGCCGAGGTTATTGCCGAATATGGCGCGCGGCCGCGCGGTGCGTTGACCCGGCTTGTGGGCGATTGACCGTTTACAACTGGCGCGCCGGTCTGCATGCCAACAGCCGAGCGAGCCTTTGAGGGGGGCGAACGAGAATGCGTAGACTGGCCGTTTATTGTGGGTCGAATTCCGGCGTGGAACCGAAATTTGCGGAGGCCGCCAGGGCTCTTGGCCGCGAAATGGCAGCACGGAATATAGGCTTGGTCTATGGCGGCGGGAAGCTCGGCCTGATGGGCGTGATCGCCGATGCCGTGCTTGAGGCCAGGGGCGAAGTCCATGGCGTGATCCCCGAAGCGCTCGTCGATCTGGAGGTTGCGCACCGGGGCCTCACGGAACTGCACATCGTGCCCTCCATGCATGAGCGCAAGGCGAAGATGACGGACCTTTGCGATGGTTTCGTGGCGATGCCGGGCGGCGTCGGCACATTGGACGAGCTGTTCGAGGCATGGTCCTGGAATGCGCTCGGCTATCATGCCAAGCCCTTCCTGCTCCTCAATGTCGCCGGGTTCTGGGATTCGATGATCAGCTTTATCGACCAGGTCGTCGAAAGCGGATTCATTTCTCCTGCGCGGCGCAGCCATATGCTCGTCGCCACCGATATAGACGATGCAATCACACAACTTGAAACCGCGGAAAACGGGGCCGAGAAGGGGATGGTCTGGTAATATGAACGCGTCTTCCATCCTGATGAGCCTGGCGGGGATCGCGGTGATCCTGCTCGTGGCCTTCCTGCTGTCTTCCAACCGCAGGGCGATCCGGCTGCGGGTCGTCGGCGCCGCGTTCGGCCTGCAGGCGGGGATGGCGGTTCTTGTCCTGTATACGCCCTGGGGCCGGGCGGGGATCGAAGGCGCGTCGCGCGGCGTCAGCAATCTGCTCGGCTATGCGCAGGAGGGTACGAACTTCATTTTCGGGCCGATGGCCTCCCCCGAGATGGGGGGCAACAGTTTCGCCCTTTCCGCGCTGACCGTGATCATCTTTTTCGCCTCGCTGATTTCGATCCTCTATTATCTCGGCATCATGCAGCTGATCGTGAAATGGGTCGGTGGCGCGATCCAGCTCGTCACCGGGATAACGCGCGTCGAATCGCTGGGCGCGGCGGCCAATATCTTCGTCGGCCAGAGCGAATCGCCGCTGGTGATCCGTCCCTATCTGGCCTCGCTGACCGAAGCGCAGCTGTTCACGATGATGGCCGTCGGCATGGCCGGCGTCGCGGGCACGATCCTTGCGGCGTATGCGGCGCTGCTGGGAAGCGAGGCGCTGCCCTTCCTGCTCGCCGCAGCCTTCATGTCCGCACCCGGCGGCATATTGATGGCCAAGATCATCATGCCCGATGCGCCGGGCGCCTATGACGAACCCGATGCCCAGCCGGTCGATTCGCAGGAGGAGCCGGCCCCGGCGAATGTCATCATGGCTGCGGCCCAGGGCGCGCAGACGGGTGTGAAGCTTGCAGTTGCCGTGGGCGCGATGTTGCTCGCCTTTGTCGCGCTCGTCGCGCTGGCGAACGGATTGCTCGCGGGTGTCGGGGGCTGGTTTGGCTATGAAGCGCTGACCTTCCAGCAGCTTCTCGGCTATGTTTTCGCGCCGATCATGTTTCTGATCGGCGTTCCCTGGGAAGAGGCGGGCCTTGCCGGCAGCCTGTTCGGCGAAAAGATCGTGCTCAACGAGTTTGTCGCCTTTATCAGCCTGGGCGGAATGGAAGGGCAGCTCACGCCGCGCAGCTATGCGATCGTCACCTTTTCGCTCTGCGGCTTCGCCAATTTCAGTTCGATCGCGATCCAGATGGCGGTGACCGGCGGCCTCGCGCCCAACCAGCGCCCGGTGATCGCAAAGCTCGGGCTGAAAGCGCTTGCCGCCGGGTCTCTCGCCAATCTGATGAGCGCGGCGCTCGCGGGGCTCTTGCTTAGCTGATAGGCGCTGTGTCATTCCGGTTTCGAAGATTACCCATAGGATTGCCTCTTGTCCGATACCATTGCCTCTGTTTCCCTCAGCGACGCGGATAGCGATGCGCCCAAATTTGCACAGGAAATCGGCCGGTCCTTCTCCACATATGGTTTTGCGGTCGTTTCCGATCATGGCGTTCCATCCGATCTGATCGCCGAAGCCGATGCCCGGATGCGCGAGTTTTTCGCTCTGCCCGAAGAGGTGAAACGCCGCTATTTCATCGAAGGCGGCGGCGGCGCGCGCGGCTATACGCCGTTCGGCATCGAAACGGCGAAAGATGCCACCGATTATGACCTGAAGGAGTTCTGGCATGTCGGCCGCACGCTTCCCGAGGGGCATCGCTTCGCCGATATCATGACGCCCAATATCTGGCCCGATGAGGTTGCGGGTTTCCGCGATGTGTTCGAACGGCTGTTCGCGGCGTTCGATCAGACCGGGCAGCGCATCCTGTCGGCGATCGCGACCTATCTCGGCCTGACGCCCGATTTTTTCGACGATACGGTCGAGGACGGCAATTCGGTGATGCGGTTGATCCATTACCCGCCGGTTCCCGCCGATGCGCCCGGCGTGCGCGCGGCGGCGCATGAGGATATCAACACGATCACGCTGTTATTGGGCGCCGAGGAGGCCGGGCTTCAACTGCTGGACAGGACCGGCAACTGGTTGCCGGTGACGCCCAAGGAAGGCGAGCTGGCCGTGAATATCGGCGATATGCTCCAGCGGCTGACCAACCATGTGCTGCCCTCGACCACCCACCGGGTGGTCAATCCGCCGCCCGAACGGCGCGGCCATGCCCGATACTCGATGCCCTTCTTCCTGCACTTCCGGCCGGACTATATGATCGAGACGCTGCCGAGCTGCGTCTCGCCGGATAATCCGAACCGCTATCCCGAGCCGATCTCCGCGCATGACTATCTGCTGCAGCGGCTGCGCGAGATCAATCTCGTCT
>JBPOET010000118.1:0-5963 GCA_051251675.1 Parasphingopyxis sp.
GTCCCAGCGCGCCCGTTCGTCCTCTGGCGCATCCTGCGGCAGGGGGGCAACTCCATTGGCCACTGTAGCCACACTGGCGGAAGGCAGGTCGAGCCATTCCTCATAGGCGCAGGCCGCGACCTTGGAATTGGCTGTCAGGGTAACGCCCTGCGCAGAGAGAAGTCCGCGATACAGGGTCTGCTGTTCGGGTTTCTGCCTGTCCTTCCGGCTATTCGGCGGCATGGTCCGCACGTTGAGAATAATCCGCGGCACATTCGCCATCAAAGCGGCGAGGCCTGCGGCAAAGATCATGCCGTCCTGCCATATCTGAACCACATCCGGGGCCTCATAGCGCAACAGTTCGGTCAGCCTGATCACGCCTTCCCGCATCCGTGGCGGCAATAGCGCGATCAGTTCCCGCGACGGTGCAAGCATGCTCCTCTCCGGGCTTCCGCCCCATGGCTGGGCGGAGAGATAGTCGGAAACCCTGATATTGGCCTTTTCCAGCCGGGCCAGATAGAAATCGTTGCTGCGGCGGCGATCGAGTTTGCGGCAGAAAATGCTCACCGGGCCATGGATCAGGTCGCCCTGTTCGGCGTGAGCGGAAAGCCCCAGCGCAGTGTTGGCCAGCTGGCGTTCGGCGCCGCCGCCGCCAAGCGAACCGCCGATCAGGATAACACCGCCGATCATGCGCCCTGGCCTTGTAGGCGGTCTCTTCCTGCGCCGCTCAATGGCAGATTTCAGCAGCATATCGAGAGCGGCAACGCTGGGCGGGCCCGCCGCATGTGGCCCGCTGAACAATCGGGCCGCGAGGCGCATATCCCGGGCAAATTCGGGGTCGATTGCCGATGATCCGCTATTTTCCAACAGCGCAACGGCTTCATCGAAACGGCCGGCCATCCGCAGCAGACGTGCCTTTTCCATGGCGATCTCCGCCGCCAGCTTTCCCGATGGTTCGGCCTTTTTCAGCAGCGCCAGGGCTTCGTCGCGATGGTCGAGCAAGGCCAGACAACGGGCGACGAGCAGAGCGTTGGCAGGGTCGCTTTCAGGATATGCCGCAGCCGTATGCGAGGCGAGCGTCTGCGCTGCCGCCGCCGCTCCAGAAACTTTCAAAATGGTACGAAGATATTCCGGAAAGATATTGTAAGAGCTTGGAAATCTCTCAATCATAGAACGCCAGCACAAGCGTGCTGATTCGGCATCGCCAGACAGGTTCAGCAGTTTTCCGACGTAAAATTGCGGTTGCTCATTGTCGGGAAACTGCACCGCGATATCGATCGCCCGGGAGAGCAGCCAGGGAGTATAGTCGCCCCGGTCGGCCTCCTCGACCAGAGCCGCCGCTTCGGTCAGCGCCTCTTCCTCGCTCAACGCTACCGCTACGGAATCCAGAACGCCTCGATCAAGCGCTTCGGTTAACGGATCGGCCACGGGCGAAAGCGCCGGGCGTTGCACGGGGGCGGGTAAGCTGCCAGTCACAATCTTCGCCATAGAATGCGGCGGCGTGCGCCGCAAATGCGAAGAGGAGTAGGGGTTCTGGCGCGGTTTCCAAATGACAGGCTGCTGGAGAGGTTGACCGGGTTGCCCATCGCGCCGATCCGGCGCTGGGCGGCGCGTTCCGCAGCGGACCGGGCGATGCATTGGGCTGCGCTTCGCGGCGGATCGCGCGACACCTATGTCCTGGCTCGGTTGGGGCTCTATCCGTTCGCCATGGCGATAGAGGCATCGGATGCGAAGGGGCGGAGGGGACGCGCACTTGCGGCGGCTGCGCTCGGAAAAGCCGATGGCAAGGCGATGGAGGCACTTGGCGCGCTGCAAGGCAACGCGCGCAAGCTCGCCGCCAGGCTGGTGGCCCTGCATGATTGCGAGACGGCATTGGAATTGCTTGAACCCGGCGATCACACGGGCCTGGCCGCATGCCTGCTGGCGCTGGACCGGCCGGAAGATGCGCGGGGGCATCTCCGCCAGGCAGGAGGAAATGGCCGCGAGGCCGCCGCGATCCGGGCGCATATCGAGATTTGCGCGGGCGAATGGGGAGCGGCGAGAGAGGCGCTCAACGCCATGTTCGCGCATGATAGCCTGTGCGGTCCTCTCGATTCCGGTTCCGACGCCTTTACGATCGATGATCTGCGCGGTGAGGTTCGGCCGGTGCCCGATGGCCCGAAGGTTTCGGTGGTCATTCCTTATCGCAATGCCGCCGGGACAATCGAAACGGCCATTGCCTCGATGACCGGGCAGAGCTGGCGAAATGTGGAGATCCTGGCGGTCGACGATCGGTCGGACGATGAGAGTCCGGCGATTGTCCGCCGCCTTGCCGCTTCCGACAGCAGGATAATTCGCTTGGTGAATGCACGCGAACCGGGTGTTTACGGTGCCCGCAACACGGCCATTGCGGCGGCAACGGGCGAATATCTCACCTTTCTCGACGCGGATGACTGGTCTCCCGGCGAAAGGCTCGCCCGGCAGATTGCATCGCTGGACTCCCGGGCCGTGGCGATTGCAAACCATATTCGCATGGACGACACAGGCAGGCCCGTCGCTCCGCGCATATTCCCGCTGGTCCGCCCGGTGCCGATTACGATGGCTTTGCGGCGCGAAACGCTTGCCGCTGCCGGGCCGTTCGAAGCGGTTGCGACAGGAGCGGATTCGGAGATGTTCGCGCGGCTCGAAATGCTGCACGGGAAGGCTGCGGTCGCAAGGGACCCGGCTGTCCTGCTCGTCGCACGCTGGCGTTCCGGCTCGCTGAGTCGGGACAGGGAAGGCGGATTGCTCGGGCTTGAGCGGTATCGCTATCGCGCTCAGTGGATGTTCCGTCACGCCGGACTGGAAGCGCCCCGCTTGCCAGAAGAGCCAAGCGCGGCATAGACACGCGGCATATGCAATTCGAGGGCCTCACCGATTAGCGAAGACGCACCCCCAGAGCTGGATGCAGCGGCGCTGACTGCGCGGCTGCGCGTGGAGCAGGCAGCGCGCGAGGCGGCCGAACGGCAGGTGCTGGCACTCACGACGGAAAAGCGGCTGTTGGAATATCGCGTGATCAATGCGCATCGGACGCTGGCGCATGGCTTGGGCCGGGCGCTGATCGAGGCGCGCAGCCTGAAAGGCCTGCTTGCCCTGCCGGGGCGCATTCGGCGGTTGAGCATGAAACAACGGGCCAAGCGCCGTGAACGCGTGCCCAACAGTTTTACCGACGATGTCGCGTCGATATTGCGCCTTGTCGACCCGGCGTTCGAACGGGCCGCCACCCAAGGATTGGATGCCGCGATCGACTGGGTCCGAGCCGAAAAGGCCGAACCCGCCGCCAAGGCAAGGGCATTGGCCGAATTGGCGCATGCGACGCTCGACGAGGCCCCGGAAAAGGCGGCCCGCATTGGCGAAGATGCCACGAGGAAATATCCGGGCGAACAGCGACTTTTTGCCCTGGCGGTGCGATTGCGCGAGAAAGGGCTGGTTCTTGCGCCTGCCAGGCTGTGCGCAGCCATTCGCGGTCGCCAGCCTCTTTCACAGCCGCAAACTCGCCTCTGCGATCTGATGACGGAAGACGCGGCCTTGCTCGAACGGGAGCGCTGGGGAGAGTCGCTGGCGCACGGCCCGGGCAATACCGGCGAAGGCGGCCTGGCGATCATCTGCCCCCCTAGATGGGCCGCTTTGCCGCGGGTTCTGAAGGCACGGGAAGATGCCCGCAAAGCGGGTGCGACGGTTTCGATCGTAGCTCCGGCCGACAAGCTCGATTTCGCCGCTTTCTCCGCCGTGCATATTTTCGCGAACTCGATTGGCATGGCCTGCGCGATGGTGGCCGATGCACGCGCCGCCGGATGCCGCATCATCCTCGATATCGCCAATACCCCCGCATCGATGCTGCGCTCCAGCGGCAGCGAGCGCGAGGCGGTTGACGGTATCCGGCTCAAGGGCCTTGCCGCCCATGCCGATATCCTGATCGCGCGTAGCGCTGCTCTGGCGACCCGCCTGGCCGCGCTGGATATCGATTGCCTTGCCGCTGGCGATACTGGCGGCGCAACCGGCGCTGTGGATGACGAAATGATGACCGCTGCCCTCGCCGAATACGGCGTCGGGCCCGTTTCTCGGACGGTCGGCTGTTTCGGGACGCTCGACGAAGATGCGGGCTTGGTGTTCTGCCTCGAAGCTTTTGCCGCGCTCGCGGTGGCAGGCGAGGCCGGGCAGCTGCTCGTATTCGGGAAGGGCAGCCACAGAACGCATCTCGCCGGCAAAGCCGAAGCGCTAAAGCTGGCCGATCGCGTGCATTTTGTCGGCATACCGTCTCCGCAACGCTGGCCTGCATTACTCACGGCGTTGGATCTGGCGGTGTTTCCGCGGATCGCGGAGGAAGCGCTCGGATCCGAGATTCCGATGCTTTTCGTTCAGGCACTGGCCCAGGACCTCCCAGTGCTTGCCAGCCAATCCGCCTGGAATGCGCAGGCGGCGTTCATTCCCGGGCCGGATTCAGTATTGGGCGCAAGGGAGGATCAGACCGCGCAGATACGGGATGCGCTCCACCATCCGCCAGAGGCCGTTCAGCCTGTAGCCGGCGAGGAGAGCTTGGCCGGTCTCTATGAACCGTTCATGCAACCGCTATAAGCTTGATTTTACTACGGCGGGGTGGCGCATGCCAGACGGCTATTGTAACAGCGCCCGAAGAGTTTTGGGACGATTGCAATGCGTATTACCATGATTGGAACAGGCTATGTCGGCCTGGTTTCCGGAGCCTGTTTTTCGGATTTTGGCCATCAGGTCGTGTGCGTCGACAAGGATGCGGGCAAGATCGCCGCACTCGAAAAGGGCGTCATGCCGATCTATGAGCCGGGCCTCGAAGCCCTGGTCGCGCATAATGTCGATGCGGGCAGATTGTCATTCACGACGGACCTTGCCGAAGGCGTTGAGGGAGCGGACGCTGTATTTATCGCGGTCGGCACTCCGTCGCGGAGAGGGGATGGCCATGCGGATCTCACTTATGTCTATGCGGCAGCCAAGGAGATCGCCCAAGCGCTGACCGGCCCTGCAGTTGTCGTTACCAAGTCCACCGTGCCCGTAGGAACCGGCGACGAAGTCGAGCGATTGATCCGCGAGGCCGCTCCCGAAGCCGAAGTGTCGGTTGCTTCGAACCCGGAATTTTTGCGCGAAGGCGCGGCGATCACCGATTTCAAACATCCGGACCGGATTGTGGCGGGGGTGGAGGATGCGCGTGCGCGCGAGCTTCTCGAAGCGATCTATCGGCCGCTTAACCTGAACCGTGCGCCCCTGCTCTTCACAACCCGCCGGACGGCTGAAATCATCAAATATGCGGCCAATGCCTTTCTCGCGACCAAGATCACCTTCATCAACGAGATAGCGGATCTGTGCGAGTCGGTCGGCGCCGATGTACAGATGGTTTCGCGCGGGATCGGGCTCGACAATCGCATCGGGCCAAAATTCCTGCATGCGGGCCCCGGTTATGGCGGATCCTGTTTCCCCAAAGACACGCTTGCACTGCTGAAGACCGCCGAAGACGCCCAGGTGCCGCTGCGCATTGTGGAGTCTGTGGTCAAGGTGAACGATGCGCGTAAACGCGCCATGGGGCGCAAGGTCGTCAAAGCCATGAATGGCGATGTGCGCGGCAAGACGGTCGCTGTACTCGGGCTGACCTTCAAGCCGAATACGGACGACATGCGCGATTCCCCGTCTATTTCGATCATCCAGGCGCTGCAGGACGAAGGAGCCACAATCCGGGCTTATGACCCGGAAGGCACGGAACAGGCACGTACCGTCCTCGAAAATGTCGAATTTTGCGATAACCCTTATGCAGCGGCGGACGATGCGGACGCGCTCGTCATCGTGACCGAATGGGACGAGTTTCGCGCGCTTGATCTCGACCGGGTCGCCGAAATTCTGGCCCAGCCACTATTGGTCGACCTGCGCAACATCTATTCCCAGGAAGAGGCCGCGCAGGCAGGTCTTTCCTATCACGGCATCGGCCAGATTGGCGCGGTAGC
>JBPOET010000119.1:0-5950 GCA_051251675.1 Parasphingopyxis sp.
AAGGTGATCCGCGCCAGCGCAACAGTCAGCTCGAATTTGCCCGGCACTTCCTGAAAACCGCTGGCCATCAGCCATATGATCGCCGGCATGGCGACTTCGAACAGAGCGACGAACAGGATAAGTACGGGAACGAACACCGAAACGACTTCGCTGGAAAAGCGCTCGGCCGCAGCCATGTCGCCGTCCTTGCCCAGCTTCCGGCTGAACAGGTGCACGAAGGCGGCGGCGAAGGCACCTTCCGCAAACAGGCGTCGGAAGATGTTGGGCAGCTGGAAGGCGACGAAAAAGCTGTCAGCCGCCATGCCGGGGCCCAGTATGCGCGCGAGCAACATGTCGCGCGCAAACCCGGCTATGCGGCTGACCATGGTCAACCCGCCTATCGTGCCGGTTGCCCGGTAGAGGTTCATGGCGCCCGGCCGGTTCCTGCCACTGGCCCCGTCATCCCGGGCTTAGGCCTGACCGATCTGGGAATCGATGTCGACATTGTCCGGGCCGCCCTGCGCCATCTGCGCTTTCTGCTGCATGTAGAGCGCGGCAAAATCGATCGGTTCCAGCATCAGCGGCGGGAAATTGCCGTCGCGCACGGCATCGGCAAGGACACGCCGGGCAAAGGGAAAGAGCAGACGCGGGGCTTCGACAAGCAGGAAGGCCTCGCGCTGCTCATCGGGAACATTGGAAAGCGCGAAAAGACCGGCATAGGTGAGTTCAACGTGGAAGGCCGTGCCTTTTTCGAGCTTCGCACTGACATCCATTTTCAGGATGACCTCCCATACGCCTTCGCCCGCGGCATCGCTGCCGATATTGAACTGAACGTCGATTTTCGGCGTTTCGTTCGCCTGATAGACTCCCGGCGAATTCGGGTTTTCGAACGACAGATCCTTTACATATTGTGCGATAATGTTCGCGCGCGGGGGCTCACCGGCTGCGGATTGATCGGGGGCAACACCCTGTTCGTCTGCCATAGTCTTAAACCTCAATTACCAGATAGGAAGAATGCGCGCCAAATTGCGCGGTTTCGGGATGCCCGCTAGCAGCAGCGCGCGAACAGGGCAATGTTTGGCCCTGCCTTGTCAGGGGAAAGGCGGCAATGCACTGTACCGGGATGACCTATCGAGCTCTTCTTCTCCTGATCGCCATTTTCGCAACTGCCACTGCCGGCGAGGCTCAGCAAAGCGAACATTCGCCCCATGAACGGGGGCTTGCTGCCGGCTATAAGGCCGCTTTTCTTTGTAGCGGGATATTCAATGCCGGGCAGACCGAGGCGGAAGCGACGGCCGACGACCTGACCCGAATTTATCCGGGCTATCGCCCGCTGATCGACGATCTTCCGGTGGAAGTCGATCGCGGGAGGCGGCGCGTGCTGGTGCGTTTCGACGATGCGATGCCGCCTCGCGTGGCGCAATGGCGCCCCTATCTTGGATGTGCGCAGCTGCCGACGGGCGCCGACCCGGATGGCGAAGCGGGTTTGCCTTACCTTGGCGGCGATATCGAAACGCCGGACCTTGCCGCGACGGACGCGCTTGCCTGGCCGCAGGGCGACGCGGACGCGGCTCGGATGCTGGCGGGGCCGGGCCATAGGGCGTTGCAAACGGTGATCGCCGCGGCTCTCGATCGTGCGACCTATGGTGCTGATACGGAAACGACTGCGGTACTGGTGATCCGTGACGGGCATATCGTTGGCGAGCGCTATCGCAGCGGTTACGATCTGCACCGGCCCCAGCGCACATGGTCGGTCGCCAAGAGCATTGCCGCGACCGTTCTCGGCGCGGCTGTCGAGCAGGACCTGGTCGATCTCGATGCCCCGGCTCCCGTTCCCGCCTGGCAGGTGCCCGGCGATCCGCGCGCAGCGATCAGCTGGCACAATCTGCTGCATATGGGCAGCGGCCTGTGGAGTCCGTTCGCGGGCAACCGCACCGATGCCGTATATTTTGGCGGGCAGGCGGTTACCGATTCGATACCCGGCCTCCCGCTTGAAACGGCTCCGGGCACGCGATGGCGCTATGCAAACAACGATACTCTGATTGCGATGCGTGCGCTGCGTTTCGTCCTTGGCGATGGCGATCGCGCCCTCGCTTTCCCCTTCACCGATATGCTCTGGCGTATCGGTATGACCCGGACGACGCCGGAGACGGACTGGCAGGGCAATTTCATATTTTCGAGCCAGGTCTGGACGACTGCGCGCGATCTGGGTCGACTTGGCCTGCTCTATCTGAATGACGGCCTGTGGCAGGGAGAGCGGATATTGCCGGAAGGCTGGTCGGCCTATGTCGCAACGCCTGCGCCCGCACAGCCCACCGGACGGGGAGGGGTAGGCTATGGCGTACAATTCTGGTTGTTCGGTCCCGAACAGGGGCTGCCCGCCGGTACCTATGCTGCCATGGGCAATCGCGGCCAATATGTAATGATCGTGCCGGAACGCGATATTGTGATCGTGCGGCGCGGATTCGATGCAGTGGGCGATGGAGAGCGGTTCGATATCGCTCGGTTCAGCCGGGACGTGCTGGCCGCTATCGGCGAATAATGCTTTGCGACCGCGTTGGTTGCGATTTCCCCATTTGAAACAAACCTCGCCTGCGCCTATGTAGGAGTCGATAGATTTGTACCCGGAGGCCTTGTGTCCATAGATATTATCCTTTTGGCGATGGTCGCCGTGTTTGTCGGCTTGCGCCTGTTCAGCGTACTCGGGCAGCGCTCCGGCCACGAGCAGGAACCGCGCATGCCGCGGCCCGTTGAATCTCCGCCGAAACTGACTCCCGTTCCGCAGACCGTCCCCGATAGCGCCCCCGCCAGCGACGCCGAGATTGACGGGCTTGTCGCCCCGGCCGCTGCCGCCGGCCTCAGAAAGATCGCCTCTGCCGATTCATCGTTCGAGATCAACGGATTTCTAAACGGGGCTCAGTCAGCCTATCGGATGATCCTCGAAGCCTTTTGGAAGGGCGACCGGGACGATCTTGCCCATCTGGTCGACGACGATGTGCGCGAGTCTTTTTTCGCCGCTATCGACGCGCGGGAGCAAGAAGGCCATGTGCTCGACAACCGGCTGGTTCTGATCGAGCGGACGCAGGTCGAGAATGCCGAATACCGTTCCGGCATGGCCCGGATCACACTGCGTTTCGATGCCGACATCGCTGCGGTGACGCATGACAAGGATGGCAATCTGATTGCCGGTTCCCTGTCGGATGCGGTGCAAACGCATGACGTGTGGACGTTCGCCCGCAATGTTCGCGATGCCGATCCCAACTGGCTGCTGGTTGAAACAGACGAGGCGTCGTGACGAAAAGTCGGAGCGCGATAGCGCTCCTGCTCGCTCTTGCGGTAACGGCCTGCGCCGGGATCATCCCGGCAGCGCCGGAGCGCGCGTCGACTCCTTCCTCGCCCGAAGAAACGACACTGCCACCTGCGCCGCCGCAGAATTATGAATATGACAGGAACCCTAACTGGAACCTGCAGGAGCCGGTAGCCAGCGGCGATAATGCGCGCGGATCGGGTGTGCGGTCCGGCCCGGACGTAGAATCGCTGAACATTCCTGCATCGGCGGCTTCGCGTGCCATGCATGCTTTCCACATCAGCTGCCCGGCGGTCATCAATCGCGAGGACAGCAGCGGGCTAACCGCGCCGCACGATTGGGTAGAGGCGTGTCGCGCCGTGGCCAACTGGAGCAGCGACAATGCCCGCGCCTTTTTTGCTGAGCATTTCACAGCCATTGAAGTCGGAGACGGGCAGGCTTTCGCGACCGGTTATTATGAGCCTGAAATCGCGGCTTCACGGGAACGGCGCGGGCCTTATCAGTATCCGATTTACGCCGTGCCGGGTGATCTCGAGACCCGGCCCATGCCCAGCAACGCCAGCGATTTATTGCCTGTGTTCCGGACCGTTGACGGCCGGGAACTCCCCTATTTCGATCGCGCGGCGATAGAAAATGGAGCACTGGAAGGGCGCGGTCTGGAGATTGCCTGGGCCAGCGATCCGGTGGCTCTCTTCTTCTTCCATGTTCAGGGCGGCGGCCTTTTACGCCTGCCTGATGGGTCGATTATGCGTCTCGCCTATGCCCAGAATAACGGCTTCAACTATACGAGCATTGGCGGCCTGATGCGGGAACGCGGATTGCTTCAACCGGGGCAAACGACTTCGCAGGGTATCCAGCAATGGTTGCGCGAAAATCCCGAAGAAGCCCGCGGCGTAATGCAGGAAAACCAGCGGTACATATTCTATGTTGAGGTTGATCGCCCTGCAGCGACCGGTTCACTCGGTCGCTATGTCACGGCGCGCACGACGGTAGCGGCTGATCCAGCCTATGTCCCGCTTGGTGCCCCTGTCTATCTCGACGTTGCTCACGATATCGCTGACGGTATCTGGGTTGCGCAGGATACTGGCGGTGCGATTCAGGGTGCCAACCGGTTCGACACATTCTGGGGTGCGGGTGAAGAGGCTCACCGGATCGCGGGCGGCATGGCGAGCCGGGGGCGGGCCTATATTCTGATCCCGAATGCCGCCGCCGCGCGCTTCGTTGCAGACTAGTGAGCAAGCGCCCCCTGAGCGCGGACGAGAAAGCCCTTTGGGCCAAGGTTATCGAGAGCGTCGAGCCTCTGGACCGCCGGCCCGGCCAGACCCGCTCGCCGCCGCAGCGCGGGGCGGACCTTGCAAGCTTTGCCGTGCCCAAACTGGCCGAGAGAAAGGCCGCGCCCGGGCCCGGTACGACACTGGACGGGAGCTGGGACCGCAAGCTCATGCGCGGACGCGCCGATCCCGATTTCACCATCGATCTGCATGGCCATACGCTGAACTCGGCTTATGACAGGCTGGATCGGGCGCTGGGCCAGGCGATCGCGTCGCATACACGGATCGTCCTGCTGATTACCGGTCATGCGCCAAAGAGTGAGGGGCCGGTTACCCGCGGTAAGATTCGCGCGGCGGTCGGCGACTGGCTGGCTGCCTCGCGCCATGCACCCCATATCGCCGCCGTGCGCGGCGCCCATCCCCGGCATGGGGGCAGGGGCGCTCTTTACATCGTGCTGCGGCGCAGGCCGGGCTAGGCGAGCCTGTTCTCCAGCCCGGCATACAGTCTCGCGCCCAGTTCAGGCCCCTGAAGCGGATAGAGGAACGGTTCGATCAGCTCCAACTCCATTAGCAGCATTCGGCCATCGTCACCGCGGGCCATGTCGACGCGGGCATAGAGCGGGGTTTCGTCCAGGGCTTCGACGATTGCTGCCGCCGCTGCCCGATCCTTCTGATCCGCGTCATGGCCGCGTTCGCTGCCGCCATAGGAAGATTGGATCCGATAGTCGCCCGCCGCCGCCGATTTGATAAGGGCATGGGAAAATGCGCCATCGATGAAGATCAGGCTCATTTCGCCCTCGCTCTGGATCGATGGCAGGAAAGGCTGGGCCATCATGGGCTCGGGCATTGGCGGAATGGGATCGCCGCGATGGAGGCGATACTGACCCTCTGCATTGGCTCCGACTTGCCGTTTAAAGACCAGATCGTCATTTCCCAGCCTGTCAAAAGCTTGCCGAATATCCCTTTCCCCCGGCGCATCCAGCCACAGGGTGGGCACGGTATTCACGCCTATTGATTCCAGTTCCCGCAGATAGGTTTTTCGGCTGTTCCAGCGGACGGTCGCGCTGGAATTGAACAGCGCGGTCTGCGCCTCGATGTTTTCGAGCCGAGCCATGAAGGCCTCCAGATTGTCCTGATAATCCCAGGTCGATCCGATCAGCGCCGCATCGAAGGCCGACCAGTCGACACTCGTATCATCCCAGGCAAGCGCCGTCAGAGATCCGCCACTGGCCGCAAGAACCGGTGCCAGACAATCGATCATCAGGTCATGTTCGAACGCATCGAATCGGCGGTCCGGCGATGCGGGAAGAGTCAGGCGGCTGGCGAGATAGGCTAGGTGCATCGCGCGCCGGTCTAACCGAGCGCCCGGCGCAATACGCCTTCATAGATGTCC
>JBPOET010000012.1:0-15512 GCA_051251675.1 Parasphingopyxis sp.
GTGTTGATCTCGCCATTATGGGCAAGACTGCGAAACGGCTGGGCGAGCCACCATTGCGGGAAGGTGTTGGTCGAATAGCGCTGGTGGAAGATCGCCATCCGCGATTCAAAACGCTCGTCGGTAAGATCGGGATAGAAGGTCGCCAGCGATTCCGCGAGGAACAGGCCTTTGTAGACTATCGACCGGCAGGAGAGGCTGCAGATATAGAAATCGCGCACCTGGGCGGCGATGATCCGCTTTTCGATCCGCTTGCGGATCAGGAACAGGTCCTTCTCGAACTCGGTCGCGTCCACCTCATCGCCCATCGGTCCGGCAATCATGATCTGTTCGATCTCGGGCCGGGTGGCCTGCGCCTTCTGGCCGATGACGGAAACGTCCACCGGCACCTGCCGCCAGCCATAGATGGAATAGCCGAACTCGATGATTTCGCTCTCGACGATGGTGCGGCAGATTTCCTGCGCATTCAGGTCTGTTCGCGGCAGGAATACCATCCCAACGGCAAGCCGGTTCGGCATCGGCCGGTGGCCGCTATGGGCGATGGCGTCGTCGAAGAAGCGTTCCGGCAGGTCGACCAGAATTCCGGCGCCATCGCCGGTTTTGCCATCGGCATCGACGGCGCCGCGGTGCCAGACGGCGCGCAATGCCTCGATCCCGGCCTCCACGACCCGCCGCGACGGCTTGCCGTCAATCGCCGCAATCAGCCCCACGCCGCAAGCATCGGCCTCCATATCGGGGCGGTACATCCCCTCATTGGCCATGCGTTCATGTTCGGAAGTGGGAAAATGGGTCATTCTTCTGTCTCTGGTTCAGATGCTTGCGTTTCGCCGCGCATGGCGTCGAGATTGTTGGTGGTGACATCGCGCGGAGGGCGCGCGCCGCCGCTGTCCTGAAGCGCGGCAAGGCGCGTCATAAAGTCTTGGATATCAGTCTGGAGATGCTGCATTGACCGCGCCATCGTCCCCCGCTGCCAGGCTGCGATATCCGGATCGGCCATGATAGAATTGGACTGCCGGAGATAGGCCCGGCCCGCCGTGGTTCCGAAAAATTCACCGATCTCCCGCATTTCACGACGCGTGAAGCGGCGTGCATAGGCGCGGGACATGGCTTCTATCATGCTCGGAAGGTCAGCCGAGGCCGATTCAAGTGCGCGGGTGCGCTGGATCGCCATGAAATCCAAAAACAGGGCCCGGACATTGGGATTGTCGGAGAGCGCGGCTTCCAGCTCCGGCGCCTGCATCATCCCGGCTTCCAGATTGGCGATCATCGGTTCGATCATCGCGACCATCATGGCTTCGCGCTGATCCGGCGGCATCAGAATGTCGAGTAGCTCGCGGGCGGCTTCGACGCGTTCCGGATCGGGAGCGGGGTATGAGGCTTCAACAGCGTTTGGCGAGACCGGCGAAGCTGCCTGCATCTGGGCTGCACCGGGTGTTGCGACCATGCACAGGCCGACCAGCATGAGGGTTTTTCCTCTCATCACGTGCCGTCCCTTTCTCGAGGGAGCCAGGCTTTCGCGCTATCGATCTGTGCCGTAATCGCTTTCATATCTATTCGCCGAATTCTTCGGTCGCCATCAGGCGCTCATATCCTGCCAAGGCCGCCCAACGCGGCTTTAGCGCGTCGCAAGGCCGCGAGTTGCCCGACCCCAGGCCGATGTTGGCATTCAGCTCGAGCGTAAAGGTCTCCGTCGTATGGGCTTCGACCAGACGGTCCACGACATGACAGGTGGATCCGCCAAATCCGTCATTGACGATACGAGACGTTATTCCGATGTTGAATGCATTCAGGAAACGTGCCGCAGCCGCCTTTACCGCCGGCGCAAATGTGACATCAAAATCCGTTTCGCAATTGCCCCATTGCATATTGCCCGCATCGTCAAGCGGCAGTGCGACGACGCAAGCAAAAGCTGCGACCTCATTGTCCGTCATGACGCTATGTTGAAGCAGCCTGACATCGGCAGTAGAAATATTGCTGGCAACCGATCGATAATTGCCTGTCAATACGGGCTGCTCGACCAGCGCAAAATAGCGTTCGACTTCCGTGCGGATTCGCTCGCGCGACCATGATGGTTCGGATGATCCGTCCATGACCCAGTTGTCTCGGTCGTCATCCTGTAAAAATACGATATAGTTGACGCTTTGATCGATCAGAAAGCCGCGTGTGTCCATGTCGAAAGTTTGGGTCACCAGTTGTTCCCAGTTTTCGATCGCGAACGCTTCGGGTTCGGTTTGTGCCAAGGCCGGCAAGGGCGGCGCCAATGCCAGCATTGCAATTCCAACCGATACCCCGGCGGACTTACACACAGATTTCATGGTTCCGAACATCAGGCAGTCTCCTTTGTGCGCGCGGCCATCTGCACGGCCGCTTTCGTCTTGAGATAGCTATGCATATGATCGGCCACATCGCGGCCATCGCGGATCGCCCAGACGACAAGGCTCGCCCCGCGGACGATATCACCGGCCGCGAACACGCCGTCGAGGCTCGTCTGCATCGTCTTGTGATCGACGCGCAGCGTGCCCCAGCGGGTCACCGAAAGGTCTGGCGAGCCGAACATGCCGGGCAGATCCTCAGCATCGAAGCCCAGCGCCTTGATCGCGAGATCGGCGTCGAGATGGAATTCGCTGCCCGGATCGACCTGCGGCGAGCGGCGGCCCGAGGCATCGGGTGCGCCGAGCCGCATTCGCACGGCCTTCACGCCGGTCACTCTGTCCGTTCCCTCGAAGGCCTGCGGGCCGGAAAGCCAGACGAACTCGACGCCCTCCTCTTCGGCATTGCGGACTTCGTTTTGCGAGCCGGGCATATTGTCCCGGTCGCGCCGGTACAGGCATTTTACCGATTTCGCGCCCTGGCGAACAGCGGTGCGCACACAGTCCATCGCCGTATCGCCGCCGCCGATCACGACGACATTCTTGCCCGCCGCGTTGAGATCGCCATTGTCGAATGCCGCGACCTTTTCGCCGAAGCTCTTGCGGTTCGACGCGATCAGATAGTCGAGCGCTTCGACGACGCCGTCCGTCCCGACGCCGGGCGCCTTTAGCTGGCGGGCCTTGTAGACGCCGGTTGCGATAAGCAGCGCGTCATGCTTTTCGCGCAGCTCGGCGAGGGTCGCATCGCGGCCGACCTCGAAGCTTTCGTGGAACTGGATGCCGCTGTCCTTGAGCCGCTGGACGCGGCGCATGACAATCTCTTTTTCGAGCTTGAAGCCAGGGATGCCATAGGTCAGAAGCCCACCCGCCCGATCGTGCCTGTCATAGACATGCACGTCATAGCCATGGCCGCGCATATATTCGGCCGTTGCCAGGCCGGCCGGCCCCGCACCGATCACGCCGACCGACTGGGCGGAGCGATCCCGCACGGGGGTGATCGGTTCCACCCAGCCTTCTTTCCAGGCGGTATCGGTGATGTATTTTTCCACCGAGCCGATCGTCACCGCGCCATGGCCGGTAAAT
This sequence comes from Parasphingopyxis sp., assembly GCA_051251675.1. Classification (GTDB taxonomy): domain Bacteria; phylum Pseudomonadota; class Alphaproteobacteria; order Sphingomonadales; family Sphingomonadaceae; genus Parasphingopyxis. The sequence continues at coordinate 3,450 of JBPOET010000012.1, forward strand.
TCGATCACGCAATTGCCTTCGCACAGTCGGTCTTGCGGGCAGATACGGCCACAGATTTCCGGCATGGTCGACGTGGCGTTGGACAGCTCGAACGCTTCGCGCAGCCGGCCTTCGGCCGTAAGCCGAAGCCAGTCGGGAATATGGTTGTGAAGAGGGCAATGGACCGAGCAATAGGGAACGCCGCATTGCGAGCAGCGCGCCGACTGTTCCTCCGCTTTCTCCACGGCATAGGCGCGCGCGATTTCCTCGAAATCCTCGCGGCGGTCTCCGGGTGCGCGTTTGGCAGGATAATCCTGCGCAACGCCCACAAATTTGAGCATTGGATTGTCGGCCATCATCTTCTCCGTATGCGGCACGTCATAACAGGAAAAATCCCCAAGTCACGCACAAAACAGGCATATAGGTCATATATACTGACTAATATAACGAATATTTTTCTTCCCGGAGCCATTTTTTCAGGTGGTGAGGGATATGTATGGCCGTATCGGCCTTATATTTAGCGCAAGACAGACGGGAATCGCCTGTGATAGGGGCGTTTCATGTCCTTTCTTCAAATGCTGATCACTGCGATTGTACAGGGCGTGACGGAGTTCCTGCCGATCTCGTCATCGGGGCATCTGATCCTGACACCCTTGTTCATGGGCGAAGAGGATCAGGGGCCGCTCATCGACGCCGCGCTGCATGTCGGTACATTGCTCGCGATCATCGTCTATTTTTTCAAGGATGCCTGGGGCCTGGCACGGGGCGGATTCGCTACGGTGGGTATCGGCTCCGCTCCCGAACAGCGCCGGCTCTTCTGGTGGGTGGCGATCGGCACGGTGCCGGTCGTCGCTTTCGGGGCCTTTCTCTACACTTATGACATCATGAGGAATTTGCGGCTGACCGATCTCGTGGCGGTAAACCTGATCGGTTACGGAATTCTGCTCGGAGTTGCGGATCGTTTCGGTCGGCAGGAAAAAGCCTATGAGGATATGACGCTGCGCGATGCGGTCATCGTTGGCCTTGCCCAGGCGCTGGCGCTGATTCCGGGCACCAGCCGCTCCGGCGTGACGATGACGGCAGCCCGCTTCCTCGGCTATGAGCGCGTCGAGGCGGCCCGTTTCTCCTTCCTGCTCTCTATTCCGGCCGTGGCCGGGGCAGGGGTTCTGGTCATCCCGCAGATCATGGAAGTGGGCGGCGAACTGATGGCCGAGGCGCTGATCACCGGGGCGATGACCTTCGTTGCGGCTCTTGCGACGATGCACTTCCTTATGCGCTTCCTGCGCAAGGCCTCGATGATGTTGTTCGTCGTATACCGTGTCGCGCTGGGCATTCTGTTGCTGGCGATCTTTTGACGTCGCCCGGAACTAGCCGCTGACTGTGCGGACATAGGCATCCGCGACACAGCGCTGCGCCAGACCAAGCGCCCGGTTGGCGGTCGCCGCATCGGGATAGCCGCCTATCATCACAACGGTTAAACCGGGCGCGAGCCCCGGATAGTCGTCGGACCGCGCCACGATCGGTTCGATGCCGGCGCAGGCCTCGAAACTGGTTGCGCGCGCCGATGCCGTCCGGTCGCCGGGCTGGAAACTGCCGACCACGACATAATAGCCGCCGCCGGTTGCCGGCGCCGCCGAGGCGGGCGGTGTGGGGGCAGGCGTCGATTCGGCGTATTGCGGATCCGGCTGCTGCGGCCCAGGCGCAATAGGCCGGGGTTCGGCTGTTCCGGCCTCTTGCGCGCTCGTCCCGCGTTCGTCCGGCGGCGAGGCCGTCGCCGTGTCGGCTGCCGCGGTCTCCGTTCCGTCATCGCGCGTCATCGCATAAAAACCCGCAAGCATGACGGCGGCGACAATCAGGGCCGTGACAATCGGAATTTTCCACTGGTTGGCCGTTCCGCCACTGGCCGGTGTGACGACAGGTGCGGCAGGCTCCGCCGGGGGAGGGGGCGGCGCAGTGGGTGCGGGCTGCACGGTTTCGGTGGCAACAGGCGGAGGGGCTGGTGGCGGAGCCGGATCGTGCGCTGCCTTTCCGGCCTGGCGCTTGATCGTATCGATCATCCGGGTGATCGTTTTGTCGTCGCCGTCGAACCAGTCGATCCACTGATAGTCGTTCAGCCAATAGGCCAGCCCGTCTGCGGGTTTTTCCTCGAGCCGCACCGGATAGATCAGCTTGTCCGAATCTTCCGCCATCATCAGTTCGCGCTTCACGTGGCGGGACTGATCGGACTGGCCGCAAAAGAGCAGGATGATCAAATCGGACTGGCGGACCTGATCAACAATCGCCTTGTCGAAGGGCTGGCCGGGATCGATATCGTCCGGCGCCATCCATCCGGTAACGCCATGATGGCCGAGAATGACCTTCAGCCGCCGCGCGGTTTCGACCTGCGAGCTGTGATGGCTGATAAAGGCGGTCGGCCGCCCCGCAGTGTCGCTTTGGCCGTCGCTCACCGTCAATCTCCAATATAGTGCGTGGTTCGGACGGGCCCTCAGGCCGCGCTGGCTGCCTTGTTCGCGAAACGCCCATGGTTGCGATACTGGACCAGCCATCGATCGGCGACCGCCGCCATGGGGCGGGGCGTTATGCCGAAAGCCGCAAAGCCCTCGGCACCTTCGCTTACCACATTGTCGCTCTGCAGGGAGCGCCACTGGTCGCGGCTGATCGGTGCGCCGGGCAGGAAGCCCATGCTCGCGATGGCGCTACCGACCATATCCGGCACATCGACAATCTCTTTGTCCGGTCTTCCGATATGGTCGAGGATGAAGCGGTTGATGGCCCGCATGGACAGTTGCTCGGGGCCGCCCAGCTCGAACGTCCTGCCGCGATAGGCCGATGGATCGGCAATCGCCTTTGCCACGGCCTGCGCGACATCGGCGACATAGACGGGCTGGAATTTCGTTTCCGGTTTCATCACCGGTACGATGAAGGGCGCGCGGCGTGCTATCGCTGCGAAGCGATTGATAAAACCGTCTTCAGGACCGAAGATAACGGAAGGCCGCATGACGATCGCCTGCGGCAATATCTCGCGCACGGCTTCTTCGCCGCCGGCCTTGGAGCGCGCATATTGCGATGCTGCATCTGCTGAGGCCCCGATTGCCGAGATCTGGACGAAATCCTCAACCCCGGCGGCCCCGGCTGCCTCTGCCAGGTTGCGGGCGCCATCGACATGGAATTTCTGGAAATCGCCCTTGAGGATGCCGACAAAGTTGATGACCGCATCCGCACCCTCGACCGCCCGGGCCAGCGTTTCGGGACGCGTGATGTCGGCAGCGACGAATTGCGTCTGGCCGAGTCCACCCATCGGCTTGATGAAATGGGCGCTTTCGGGATTGCGTTCGGCGATGCGGATGCGGAAGCCGGCTTTCAGCAAATCCTGCGCGACATAACGGCCCAGAAAACCGCCGCCGCCAAACATTGTCACCAGCCTGTCGTGCATTGTAAATCCGCTCCCTAGAGATCAAGCTGCCCCAATGGCGTTTAAGCAGCACATTGACAAGCGCTCCATCGGCCATCATAGCGCCCATCCTGCGTTTTGGCGAGCATATCGCCCGAACCGTGGGCCCAGATGGCGGAATTGGTAGACGCGCCAGCTTCAGGTGCTGGTGTCCCTTGTGGACGTGGAGGTTCGAGTCCTCTTCTGGGCACCATTTGAGTGTTTCTCGACATCTCCCACAATCTCGACAAAGGTTTCGGCTAGTCGGCGCGCCGGGATGTTCCGGCGGCGGGGCGCGGTTTCGCGCACGGGCCGACTGGCTTGACATCCAACCCGTCTGCCTTTCTGTCCCGGCTGCCGGCCAACAGGAGGATAGCGCCATGCGAAGCCCGTTCATGATGATCAACCTGCTGACTGCGGTCTACTGGTTCGACGAGGCGTTGCAGACAGCATTGCGCGAAGCCGGAATCAGAAACGTGACCCGGGCGCAATCCCTGCTGATCGCCAATATTTCCGGCGGCGAGCAGCGCGCGATCCGCATTGCGCGCAATCTGGGGGTTTCCCGCCAGGCTATCAGCCAGATGCTTGTCGAGCTCGAGGCGCGGGATATCGTAGTCGTCGAACCCGATCCCGACGATCGCCGCGCCCGGATTGTGCGTCTGTCGGAAAAATCGAACAAGACGCGCATCGCCGCTTCCCGGATCCTTCGCCATCTCGAGCGCGAACTCGTCGAGCGCCTGGGGCTCGAAACCTACAACAGTCTGCGCGACGGGCTGATGCGGGATTGGGGCGATCCTCCTGCAATACCGTCTTCCGTCCTCGAAGATCTGGAATCGGATCCCGACACTCCAAGCGACTGAATCTGAATAATTGTCAACAGACTTGACAATAAATTACAACTCTCTCTATGCCGAGCCCATCAGCCGACAGGCGGCGTGGCACAAGGAGAGAAGCATCATGAATTTACCGGATCGGGGCTCGAGCGAGGAAAAAGAGACTCTGGCCGATCGCCAAATTCCCGAAGGGGGCGACTGGCTCGCCCGCGAGGAGCTTGATTCTCTTACCCCCGAAGAGCTTGTTCGCCGTACGACGGCTCTCAAGCCCCTGCTGGCGGAGCATGCTGCCGAATGCGAACGGCTGCGCCGCCCGGTCGATACAGTCTGGGCCGCGATCCGGAAGACCGGTTGTTTCTACCATTTTGTGCCCAAGCGCTATGGCGGTCTCGAATTCGATGCCGAAAGTTTCATCGACGTCATGCTGCCCCTCGCGGAGGGCTGTGCGTCGACGGGATGGGTCACGGCCTTTTGCGTCGAACATAACTGGATGCTCGCGCAATTTCCGGAAAAGCTTCAAGAGGAGACTTTCGGGGGCGAATTTCCCTATGTCATTGCTCCGGGGGCGACAAACCCGCCCGGTGTCGCTGAACCTGCCGATGGCGGGTTCAGGCTGAGCGGCCGCTGGAAATGGGGCACGGGCGTGATGCATGCGGACTGGATAATGGTGGCCGGCAACATTCCGGGAGAAGAGCCGCCCCGCCAGCTTTATTTTGCGCTTCCCGCAGAGGAGGTTGAAGTCGTCGACACCTGGTATGTCGATGGGATGATCGGAACGGGCAGCAACGATATCCGGTGCAAGGATATCTTCGTTCCCGAACATCGGGTGATGGATATGGGCGAGATGCGGGCGGGCATTGCTCCCGGGTCGAAGATCCACGCCCACAATCCCGTATATCGCATGCCGATGACGCCGTTTCTGGCAGTGACCGCGGCAATCGGCGCTGTCGGCGCGGCGCGTTCCGCTACCGAGCATTTCAAGGAGAGAATTGGCGGGCGGATCATCCATGGCACGCAGACCAGGCAGAATGAAAAGCCCTCGGCCCATATGCGGCTTGGAGAAGCCGCCGCGAAAACGCAGGCGGCCGAACTGATGTTGCGCGATGTCGTTCGGCGCAATGTTGCGTTGGCGGCCGAAGATGGTGTCGCTTCGAACGAGGACCGTATTGCGCTTCGTGCCGAGGTGGCGCTTGCGATGGACATGTGCCGCGATGCGATACGGCTGCTTGTAGAGGGCGCTGGGTCCAGCGCGCACATGATGGCGAGTCCGCTGCAGCGCGCGCTGCGGGATGTGAACGTCATGGCGAGTCATATCGTTTACGATTTCGACGCCGCGACCGAATTGCATGGCCGGGCGATGATCGGACTGCCGCCCAATACTCCTGTTTTCTGATGGTGTCGGGCAGGCAAATTTCCGCCCGGTAGCCGAAATAAGACAAGAATATTGACAATACTATTGTCGCACAATATTAGCTTAGAATACTAACTATAACTGTACGGCAAGTACGGGAGGGGGCGAGTGCGTCAGAGAGAGGGCATAAATCGCAGGCAGCTGCTCGCTGGCAGCGCTGCCGCCTGGGTCGCCGCCGGTGATACCAAGCTTGCTGGCCAGCCAGCGGGCGCCGCTGCTGCGAGGCGGGGGAGCCGTCCGAATATCCTGTTCATCGTCACCGACCAGGAGCGGGCTCTGGCCGACATTCCTTCGGCGCTCCCGCTTCCCGCACATGACTGGCTGTTGGAACGTGGCATATCTTTCGAAAAGTTCCACGTAAACACAACGCCTTGCGGCCCTTCCCGCTCGAACATCTATACCGGCCTGCACACCCAGCAAACCGGCGTTTACGCCAATCCCAATTCACCGCCCCACCCGGAGCTCAGCGCCGATATCCCGACCATCGGAACGATGTTGCGCCAGGCCGGCTATCGCACCGCCTATAAGGGCAAGTGGCACCTTTCGAATATCAATGAAGGTCTGAATTTCGGCGGTGTTGCGGGCGGCATCTTTCCCAATACGTCCGACAGTCTCGAACCGTTCGGTTTCGCGCATTACAATTTCGACGGCGAACGCGTGGGCCTTTCCTGGGAAGGGTTCATCAATGATGGCGTAACGGCGGCGGAGTCCGTCAACCAGATGCGCGCCTTTGAAGATGACGATGACGCAGCGCCCTGGTTCATGGCCGTCAATTTCGTCAATCCGCACGATATCATGTTCTTTGACGGGTCCGGGGAAGGGGAGGAGACGCGCGCGCGGGCCAACTGGATTGCGCCGCTGCTCGAGGCTCCGGGCGATCCCGTTTATGACAGAGACTGGGGTTTCGCGCTGCCGCGCAGCTTCTATCTGGATAACCTCTCCCGCAAACCGCGCGCCCACGCGGCGATCGCTGCCAGCAGCGGCGTGTTTTACGGGCGGCTGCGCCATGAGGACGAAGCGGCCTGGATCCGGAACCAGAATTATTATTTCAACTGCATCAGGGATGTCGGCCGCCATGTGCAGACGCTGATCGACGCGCTCGCCGCATCCGGCGCGCTGGACAACACGATCGTCGTTTACACTTCGGATCATGGCGAGCGGGCCGGCGCGCATGGCATGCGGCAAAAGGGCGGGACGATCTACAAGGAAGATGTCGGTGTGCCCTTCATCGTCGTTCATCCCGATTACGCGGGCGGGCGGTCGACGGCTGCGCTGGGCAGCGCGGTCGATATTGCGCCGACGCTTCTTTCGCTGGCCGGGATAGGGGAGGAAGAGCGCCGCGAACGCCATCCCCAGCTGGTCGGCCATGATCTGTCGCCGGCGATCGCCTCGGCCGCGCATCGCACAGGCCGCGACGAGGCGGGCATCCTGTTCAACTATGCCGTGCGCTACGGCTGGAGCGCGCCCGATGTGCCCAATGGTCATGTCGAAAGCCGGCCTTTGCCCGAGAATGATCTTTCGCTGCGCCGCCTTCACCGCGGCGTGCATGACGGCCGTTACAAATTTGCCCGCTATTTCGCACCGGCGGAACACCATCAGCCCCGCCGCTGGCAGGACCTTGCCGCGCATAACGATCTGGAGCTGTACGACACGGCAGCGGATCCCGACGAGATCGACAATCTGGCTTGGGATCCGGCGTCTCACAGACAGGAAATCGAGCGGCTCAACAGGCAGCTGAATGCGCTCATCGATGCCGAAATCGGCGTTGACAACGGTGCCGAATATCCCGGGCCCGTAGCCCAATACAACACATTGAATTTGGCCTGATCACAAAGGTTTGGAGGAGAGAAAAGCATGAAGAACGCAAAATGGCTCGGTGGTGCGGCTCTGGCATTGGCGATTGGCTCGCCCGCCCTGGCGCAGGACAATGCCGGGCAGGGGGAACAGGCGAATGCCGCGCCTCCGCCGATCATCGTCACGGCCACCCGGCGCGAACAGACACTCCAGGAAGTGCCGATTTCGGTGGCGGTTGTCGGCGGCGATCAGATCGAGGATTCCGGTATCGTTCTGTTCGACGACCTGCAGGCCCAGATCCCCAATCTTCAGATCGATCGCACCAATGGCAATTTCGCGATCACGATGCGCGGCCTGGGCGCGGGCACCGCCAATCTTTCCTTCGAGCAATCGATCGGCCTGTTCATAGACGGCGTCTATCTGAGTCGATCGCGTGCATTCCAGAATCCCTTGCTCGACGTCGAACGGGTGGAGGTTGTGCGCGGGCCGCAGGGTGCGCTTTTCGGCAAGAACACGAATGCCGGCGCGGTCAGCGTCATCACCCGCAGGCCGACCCGCGATTTCGAAGGCTTCCTGCGGGCCAGCGGCGAGGTCGAGCATGGCGGCTGGAATCTCGAAGGCGCGGTTTCAGGGCCGATTTCGGACACGCTGAGCGTTCGCATAACGGGCCGGGCCGGGGCGATCGGAGACTATATCTATAACGGGCTCCAGGATCGTCACGAAAACGGTTCGGAATACCGGGCCGTGCGCGGGCAGCTGCTGTGGGAGCCGAGCGACACTTTCGAGGCGCTGGTCAAGGTGGAGCATTCCACGAACGAGATCGACGGCGGCGTTCTCATGTTCAACAATCTCGGCGATGCGGGATGTTTCCTCTGCAATGCGGTGCGCGCCGCCGCAGGGCCCGCTGTGCAGGAGGAGCCGGGATTTTACCGGGCATCGGTGCCGATGAGCCCGGAATATGACGATACCGAAGTGACCCTCGCCCAGCTCACCATGAATCTGGAGCTTGGCGACTGGACGGTGACGTCGATCACCGCCTATCAGGACCTCGAAGGCGGGGTGAATGCCGATTATGACGGCCCGCTCACCTTCCTCGAGTCCAACATTACCGAGCAGTCCAATTCCCTGTTCCAGGAATTGCGCGTCCAGCGCGAGATCGGCCGCAACGGATCGTTCATCGCGGGCTTCACCTATATCGACACCGATCTGCACACCCAGCAGGCGTCCACCTTCAACGCGGCCAGCGTACCGCTGCCGATACCCCTGAACGGCGTGACGACACGGATGTTCGACCAGGACGGCACGTCCTGGTCGCCATTCGTCTCGGTCGAGATTCCGGTGCTTGACCAGCTGATGCTGAGCGGCAGCCTGCGCTATTCGCGGGAGCGGCGTACGGGCCGCGCCCAACACGATCCGGTCGGCGTCTTCCCGCCCACCTATCTGCCCTATGATCTCACGGATCGGCGCACCGAGAATCTCTGGGATTATTCGCTGCGCGCCCGCTACGAGTTCAGCGACGATGCCTATGTGTATCTGAGTTATGCCACGGGGACCAAGGGCGGCGGGTTCGTATCCAATGATTCGCTGTTGCTGTTCAATATCCTCAACGGCATCGCGACCTATCAGTTCGAAGACGAACGCGCCCGATCATGGGAACTGGGCGGCAAGTTTCGGTTCCTGAACGGCTTGGGCCAGCTCAACATCGCATTGTTTCGGACCCGCTTCAGCGACCTTCAGGTTTCCGAGTATAATGGCACCGCTTTCGTCACCGGCAATGCCGCATCCGCGCGATCGCAGGGCGTGGAAATCGATACCGACTGGCGGCTCGGCGAGAACTGGCGACTTGGTGGCAGCATAGCCTATCTCGATGCCTATTATATCGATTATCCGGGCGGCCAGTGCCTGTTCAATGCCCCCGCGACATGCACACCGGCGACAAACAATCTTGCCGGCGTTCGCCTCACCCGCGCGCCGGAATGGACCGGGAGCGCCTTTGTCGAGGCCAACTATCCGATTTCGGATGATCTCTACGTTCAGATGCGCGGATCCGCGAACCACCAGTCGCGCTCCTATTTCCAGCCCGATCTCGATCCCTTCGATTCGCAGGAGGCCTTTACCAAGTTCGATGCTCGCCTGGCGGTTGGCAATCAGGACGACAGCTGGGAAGTCGCGCTGATCGGCCGGAACCTGACCAATGAAGTGACCAGCAGCCAGGGCTTCGATACGCCGGTTTTCGGTGGCAACAGCCATATGACGCTGGTCGGCGCGCCGCGCACCGTGACCCTGCAATTATCCCTGAACTTCTGACCGGGAATGGAAGCAGTCATGAAAGGCCAGCCAAATATTGTTGGTATCGGCGGAACCGTGCGCGAAGGGTCGACCGGGGAATTGCTGATGCGGGCCGTGCTTGGCCGGTGCGAACAGAAAGGGGCGGCAACACGTGTTTTCGCCGGCCCCTTTCTGGCTTCTCTGCCCCATTATGCGCCGGCGGCTTCCGCCCGGTGCCGGCCGCAGCAGGATCTTCTCGAGGCCGTGCGCAAGGCCGACGGCTTCGTAATCGCAAGCCCCGGATATCACGGCGGGGTTTCGGCGCTGGTGAAAAATGCGGTGGACCTTCTGGAGGATACGCGGCTCGACAATCGCAGCTATCTCGCGGATTGTCCCGTTGCCCTGATCGTCTGCGCGGCGGGCGCTCAGGCGCTGGGAACGACATTGAGCGCGTTGCGCGATATCGTCAGTTCGCTGCGCGGCTGGCCCCTGCCGCTTGGTATGACGGTGAACACCATGGTCCAGAGGCCGTTTGATGAAAATGGCGCCGTTGCCGATCAGGCAATTGCGGAACTGGTCGCATCGCAGGCGGAGACACTTCTGGCCCGATGCCAGCAGGGATAGAGAGTCCCTGAGGCCTCTCAGCCGATCCCGATAGTCGGCTAGCTTCATCAGCCTGCTGCGATGGGCCAATTGCTGTGCGAAGCGGCGGCTTCGCTATGTTTGGGTTAGCTGGGTCGCCGGCATGGGGTGAATACGATCAAGCCAGCGGTTCATGCCGGCGATGGCGTCGCGGGTGAGTGTGACCGTTGCGTTTTTCTGGTCGTCCACGTCCCCTTCGCGTTCCACAAGATGGCGCGATTCAAGGATCCTGAGCCACCGCATTCCCGAGGTCTTGGGTACGGATGCCGCCTGACACGCGTCCCAGATGGTCACCTGGCGCGCCTCGGATTTCGCAACGTAGAGATCGAGCAGGATATCCCATGCGGGGTCGGAAAAGAGACCGCGGGGAAATTGCCATTCGCGGTCCCGCCGCGCTTTCAGATATCTTTTGATGAACACGGCGCCCTCGCCGCACAGATGGTTGGGGTTGCGCAGGACAGTCCGCTGCGGATCCGCGTGACCGCTCGCGGTTGCGGGGTCGGTCTCGTCATGGCGGTGATCGGCGTTGGTGTCGGCGGCGGACAGGTTGGAAGCGCTCCCGGCTTGCCTGGGCGTGATATCTTCAGGCGGTGTCATGATCTGCCAGACCTGCCTGTCGATCGAGGGTGACGCCGACGAGGATGACCAGCAACAGCGGAATGGTCCAAATCGTCGTGAGCCCGTAATAGATGCGCGCCGGAAATGTGGGAGCCAGCAACGCCGCAAGATGCGCAGTCATGGTGATCATATGGAATCCGGTTACCCAAAGCGGCCAAAAGCGATCGGTGCGCATCGAAATCCAGTAGATTCCGATCAAGAATAGCAGGTCGATCGTTATTACAGGCCAGATGGCAGCGCCCCAGGACTGTTGAAGATAGTGTGCCGGTATGGTGAGCACTACGCCGCCCAGGTAGAGTGCGGCAACGCGGCGACCGTCCCGACCGCCAAAATATGCGCCATAGCCACAGCACAGGATGGCCAACGCCCAAAAGAGATATACCATCGCCATTTACAGATCGACCATCCTTGCCATCATCAACTATCGTGCATCAAATTACGCTCTATCGCTACGCATCCACACGGGTCTTGCGATTCATCGGGACGGCCGGGCTTTCGGCCATAGGGGGAACCGGACATCCGAGCATTTTTGGTGTGTCTGGATGCTGGCGGGCGATAGTGTGCATCATGCGGATCGATTTGCGCAGCTGTTCGCGACCTTCCAGCAATTTGACCGAACCTTCGATCATGTTGCCGTACAGATCCTGCGTGATGTTGATCGGCAGATCGGCGGTCTTGGCGGTCTGCAATATCGTCGTCAGAAGAACGGAATTGGTCAGAAGCGCGTCATCGGCTGCTGCGATCGCTGCTTTTGAATCTTCCTGAAGAACAGGAATGGATGCCGTGTCGAATTGATACATGTTTCCTCCTACCCGGCCGCCAGGCCGTGTCTAAATGCTGCTGAATTTTTGGCTTATTCAGGTTTATTCAAAGACCCAGAGAATACCGGCCGAAGCGAGCGTGATCGCTAATATGACGCTGAAGCCGAGAGCTGCGACTTTGATGATGGCATAATGTCTTTCGACCCATGCTAGGTCATTTACCCCTCCTCCGATCTTCGGGAGATCGAACAGGCTGCTGAGTGCCGTGTCCGAACTCCGGTGAGACGTTGCGGGGTTGAGAATGGCCGAATCGGGCTGGAACACAAC
>JBPOET010000120.1:0-5921 GCA_051251675.1 Parasphingopyxis sp.
AACCCGCCTAAACCAGCTCCACCGCGATTGCCGTGGCTTCGCCGCCGCCGATGCACAGGCTGGCGACGCCGCGCCTCAGGCCGCGTTTTTCCAGGGCGTTCAGGAGCGTTGCCATGATCCGCGCTCCGCTCGCGCCGATCGGATGGCCAAGCGCACAGGCGCCGCCGTTCACGTTGATCTTGTCGTGCGGGATGCCGAGCTCCTGCATCGCGATCATCGCGACCACGGCAAAGGCCTCGTTGACCTCGAACAGGTCGACATCGTCGACGCTCCAGCCGGCCTTGTCGAGCGCCTTGCGGATCGCCGGGACCGGGGCGGAGGTGAATTTGCCGGGTTCCTGTGCATGGGCGGCATGGGCAACGATCCGGGCCTTGACCGGCATGCCCTTTTCGTTTGCCACGCTTTCGCGCGTCAGCACCAGCGCGGCCGCGCCGTCCGAGATCGAGGACGCGTTGGCCGCCGTCACCGTGCCGTCCTTGGCGAAGGCTGGTTTCAGCGTCGGGATCTTGTCGGGCCGTGCATTGCCGGGCTGTTCGTCGGTGTTCACGGTTTCGCTACCCTTGCGGGTTTTTACTTCTACGGGCACGACTTCGCCGTCGAACGCGCCGCTCTCGATCGCCGCATTGGCCCGGGCGAGGCTTTCGATGGCGTAATCGTCCTGCTTTTCGCGGGTAAACTGATATTCCTGTGCGGCCTCTTCGGCAAAGGCGCCCATCAGCTTGCCCTTGTCATAGGCGTCTTCGAGCCCGTCGAGGAACATCGAATCCTTCATCACGTCATGGCCGATACGCGCTCCGGCGCGATGCTTCTGCATCAGATAGGGCGCATTGGTCATGCTCTCCATCCCGCCCGCGACGATGATGTCGGCGGTGCCGGCCTTCAGCGCGTCATGCGCCATGATTGCCGCCTGCATACCGCTGCCGCACATCTTGTTGACGGTGGTGGCTTCGGTGGAAATCGGCAGGCCGCCGCCCATCCCGGCCTGGCGGGCAGGGGCCTGGCCCAGGCCTGCGGGAAGAACGCAGCCCATGAAGATCTGGCCGACATCGTCGCCGGAAACGCCGGCCCGCTCGACCGCCGCGCGAACCGCGGTTGCACCCAGCGCCGGTGCTTCGACGGCGGACAATGCGCCCTGGAAGCCGCCCATGGGGGTGCGGGCATAGGAGGAGATGACGATGGGATCGGCGGTCATGGCGGAATACTCTCTTTTCGTTGTGCGACGGGGTCTGTCTTATTCAGTTAGTCCTTCGATGAACGGCTTTCCAGAGCCGACGCCCAACCTTTCATATCTGCCCCTTTATGCTAGCTATCGCCGCAACACTGTTTTCGAGGGGAACATCATGTCGCGGGCCAAATTCTTCCAATTCGCAGCCAGCGCGCTGGCGCTTACGCTTGGCGCTCCGGCGATAGCGCAGGATGCCGCTGCCGAGGCTGCCGAGTGGGACGTCAACAACCCGCCCCTGCCGACGCGGCAGGTGAATATCGATGTCACCGAAGGGACATGGATGAATGTCGATGTCAGCCCGGACGGGCAGACGATTGCGTTCGATCTGCTGGGCGATATCTATACCATGCCGATCACCGGCGGCACGGCAACCGCGATCGCCACCGGCCTAGCCTGGGAGGTGCAGCCCCGCTTTTCGCCTGACGGCACGCGCATAGCCTTTACGTCCGATCGCGGCGGCGGCGACAATATCTGGATCATGAACAGCAATGGCAGCGATATGCGCCAGCTGACCAATGAGAGTTTCCGCCTGCTGAACCAGCCGGACTGGTCTCCCGATGGCCAATATATTGTCGCGCGCAAACATTTTACGACACAGCGTTCGCTCGGTACCGGAGAGGTCTGGCTCTATCATGTTTCCGGCGGCGCCGGGGTGGCGCTGGTCGAGCGCGCCGATGAGGCCCTGCAGAAGGATCTTGGCGAGCCGGTTTTTTCGCCCGATGGCGGCGGTATCTATTTCAGCCGCAACACAACGCCCGGCAACCAGTTCATCTATGCGCAGGACTCCAATACGCAGCTGTTCGCCATCGAACGCTATGACATGGCAACCGGAGAGCGCGAGACGGTCGTCGACGGCCCCGGCAGCGGCCTCAATCCGCGTCCCTCGCCTGATGGCCGCTATATCGCCTTTATCCGGCGCGAACGCACCCAGTCGGTGCTTTATGTAAAAGACCTGCGCAGCGGCGAAGAGCGGCGCGTCTATGACCAGCTCGACCGCGACATGCAGGAGACCTGGTCGGTCTATGGGACCTATCCGCGCATCGACTGGACGCCGGACAGCCAAAGTCTCGTTTTCTGGGCCGGCGGTGAAATTCGCCGCGTTGGCGTGAATGGCGGCGAAGCGCAGACGATTCCGTTCCGGGTGACGGGCACGCGCGATGTTATCGATCCGCCGCGCCCGTCCGTCGAGGTCGCGCCCGACAGCTTCACGACGCGCATGCCGCGCTTCGCCAATGTATCGCCCGATGGCCGGCAGGTGGTGTTCGAAAGCCTGGGCCGTCTCTACATCCGCAATACCGCCAGTGGCACGCCGCGCCGGCTGACCCGCCAGACGGAGGCGTTCGAGCTTTTCCCGAGCTGGTCGCGCGACGGCCAGCGGATCGCCTATATCCGCTGGACCGACGAGGGCCTTGGCCAGGTGCGGGTGATGAACGCCAATGGCAGCGGCGACCGGGCCGTGACGAGCGAGCCCGGCCATTATCGCCGCCCCCGCTTTTCGCCGGACGGCAATACCATTGTGTTCGAAAAAGGCGAGGGCGGCTTCCTGACCTCGGGCGACTGGTCCGAGCGGGCGGGGATTTATACTGTACCCACCGCCGGCGGAACAGCGCAGCGCGTGACCGATACGGGCGGCAATCCGCAATTCGGGGCAAGCGACGACCGGATATTCCTGACCGTCAGCGAAGAGAATAAGCAGCGGCTGATCAGCGTCGATCTGTCCGGCAACGATCGCCGCGTCCATGCGTCCGGCGAGCTGGTCACCAGTTACGAAGTCGCGCCCAATGGCCGGTCGCTCGCCTTTACCGAGAATTACCAGGCCTTTGTCGTGCCGATGTTGCCCGGCGCGCAGGACATGCAGCTCAAATCCGATGCGACGACCCTGCCGGTTGTGCGGGTCAGCGGCGACGGGGCCAGCTATCTGAGCTGGAGCCAGGGCGGAGACAGGTTGAACTGGTCGCTCGGGCCGACGCTCTATTCGGCCGCTGCGAGCACGATTTTCCCGGCTTCGCCGCCCGCAGAGGGCCAGGAGCGTGCGGCCTTCTCCCCGCCGGCGAGCGGCGTTTCGCTGTCCATACCGGTGCAGGCCGCGCGGCCCGATACCCGGGTTGCACTCACCGGCGCACGTATTGTGACTATGCAGAGCGAGGATGGCGGTATCATCGAGAATGGCACGATCGTGATCGACGGAGACCGTATTGCGGCCGTCGGCCCGGCCGGGTCCACTGCGATCCCGGCGGGCTACCAGACCGTCGATATGGCGGGGGCGACCATTGTGCCCGGCTATATCGATGCTCATTCGCACGGGCCGCAGGGCACGGACGATATCGTGCCCCAGCAGAACTGGCACACCATCGCCCATCTCGCTTTCGGGGTGACGACGGTCCACAACCCCTCGACATCGTCGAGCGAGTTTTTCCCGGCAGCGGAGATGCAGCAGGCGGGCATGATCCTTGCGCCGCGGCTCTTCTCGACCGGCGAGATCGTCTATGGTGCCCGCGCGCCGAGCGTCTATGCGCAGATCGACAGCCTAGAAGACGCCCGGCACCACGTTCGGCGGCTTCAGGCGCAGGGCGCGCACAGCATCAAGAATTACAACCAGCCGCGGCGCGAGCAGCGCCAGCAGGTCGTGGCCGCCGCCATCGAGCAGAATATCGCCGTAGTGGCGGAGGGCGGGTCGCTTTTCGGCATGGATATGGCGCTGATCGCCGACGGCAACACGACGCTTGAGCATAATATTCCCCAGGCCGTGCTCTATGAGGATGTGCTGAGTTTCTTCAGCCAGACCAATGTCGGTTATACGCCGACACTGGTGGTGACCTATTCCGGCCTCGCCGCCGATCCCTATTGGCGCGCCCATACCGATGTCTGGCGGCACCCGATCCTGTCCCGCCATGTTCCGCCCCGGCAATTGCAGGCCAATAATGTGCGCCGGACCATTGCGCCGGAAGAGGATTATGTCGACGATGAAGCCGCAGCGGGCGCCCATGCCCTGGCATTGCGCGGCGTGCCGGTCTCCATCGGTGCCCATGGCCAGGAAGAGGGGCTCGCCGCCCATTGGGAAATGTGGAGCTTCGTAAGGGGCGGGATGAGCCCGCTCGAGGCGCTGCGCGCAGCGACCATCGTACCGGCCCAGTCGCTTGGCTTTGCGAACGATATTGGCAGCCTGGAGACGGGCAAGCTTGCCGATCTCGTGGTTCTCGACGCCGATCCCACCGCCGATATCCGGAATAGCGACGATATCCGTTATGTCATGATCGGCGGCCGGATGTACGATCCGGTCACGATGAACGAGACGATCACCGGCAACCGGACGCGCCAACCCTATTTCTGGGAATAGTATCGGGGCCAAACTTTACCGGAGTACGACGAACCGACTCAGTCTTGCGGTGCGCTGTTGTGTAGCGGCTGTTCGCTCATTCGCGCGCAAGGAAGCAGCGCCTATACTTGGCGAATACCGGCGAGCTGCAGCTCGCCTGAAGTTCGCGAGGGGAAGGTTCGTCATGCGTTGGAAAAATCTCGTTCGGAAACCGCCGATTTGGCGAAAGGCGCTGCTGGCCGGATTGTTGGCCGCGCCGATTGCGGGTTGCGCTGGGGTGATTCCGCAGGCGACAGCGCAGACTCCGCAATCCAGCGCGCCCTATATCGCGCCGCCGCCCGCCGAGACGCGTCAGCCCGCGCACCGCGAAACTGTCGAGGTCACGCGCGGGCCATCGCGCGAACTCAGCGACAGTATTACCGCCCTGGGTAGCGCCTTTAGCGGCGAGGTTGGCATCGCCGTGCGCGATGTCGAGGAAGGCTGGACGGTCTCCTGGAATGGCGAGCGCTTCCTGCCACAGCAAAGCGTCAGCAAAACCTGGGTTGCGATGACGGTTCTGGATCAGGTCGATCGCGGCGAAATGTCGCTCGACCGCATGGTTCGCGTCCGCCCGGAAGATGCGGTGGTCTTTCACCAGCCGATGCTGGCCAGGATGGGCAATGGCGGGTTTCAGGCTTCGATCCGCGAGCTTTTCACCCAGGCGATGACACGGAGCGACAATCTCGCCAATGACCGGTTGTTATGGCTTTCCGGCGGCCCGGAGGCCGTGCGCGCCTTTTTTGCGCGCAACAATCTCGAAGGATTGCGATTCGGCCCTGGAGAGCGCGAGTTGCAGAGCGGTATTGCCGGTCTGACCTGGCGGCAGTCCATGGCGCGCGGACGCCAATTCTATTCCGCCCGGTCGGCGCTGGCGCAATCGGTTCGCCAGGCGGCGATGGATCGCTATCTTGCCGATCCGGTCGATGGCGCGACGGCAAACGGCATGGTCGAGGCGCTGGCCCGGCTGGTGCGCGGCGAATTGCTGTCCGAACGCTCGACCGAGCTGATGATTTCGACCATGCGCGCGTCGCGCACCGGGCCACAACGGCTGCGCGGCGGTGTCCCTGAAGCGAGCGGTTGGCAATTCGGCCACAAGACGGGCACGGGCCAGAATCTCAACGGTATGGTCGCCGGCTATAACGATGTCGGGATCGTGACGACGCCCGATGGCCGCAACTATGCGGTGGCTGTGCTGATCGGCAATACGCGGGTCGGCATTCCCGCCCGCCAGCGGCTGATGCAGGCGGTGATGGGCCAGGTTGTCAGCCATCATCTGCGCCGCCGCTACGAACTGTTCAGTGGCGGGAATCTGCAGACCAACTAAACCCCGTCGGATCAACC
>JBPOET010000121.1:0-5878 GCA_051251675.1 Parasphingopyxis sp.
GAGGCGAATCGGAATAATTGGCGCCCGCCGATCCATTAACGCTGGGAAAGCGCGATGCGCCCGCGATCCGGGCCTGGGCGCGCGCCTCATCGACCCGCGCAGCCGCTTCGGCAATGTCGAGATTGGCAATAAGCGCTTCGTCGACCAGGCGGTTGAGCGTGGGATCGTTGAACGCATGCCACCAGTTGAAGGAGGACTGCTCCCCACCGGCAGGCGATTCGCCGAAATCGGCAGGCAGCTGCGATACCGGCGCCGGCATTTGCGGGGGCGGCGAGAAATCCGCGCAACCCGCCAACGCCGCGGTGAGCGGCGTCAATATCGGTAACCGGAAAAGTCTCGTCACAGTCTGGCGGTCCGCAATCGGTTCGAGAATGGCATCTCGTCTCTGTCATGTTCGGATTCAATCCGCAACGATTAAATGTACGCTATCGTTCAATAATATGATTGTCCTGCCATTGCCGTCACACGGAGATTAGACGCATCGGCCATGCTCCCGGCAATTTCGCAGCTTTCCAGGCGTGCTGTCTGTCAGTATTCCGGCCAGTATAACCGCATCGGGTTATCGACGAGCAGCTTCTTCCGCAGCGTCTCCGTAACCGCGATTTGCGGAATCACATCGACCAAGGCGCCATCGTCGGGCAGCAGGGTCTGCTGGTTGGGGTGCGGCCAGTCCGATCCCCAGAGTATTCGGTCCGGATAGTCCTCCACCAGCGATCGGACGGTGCGCACGAAATCGGGATAGGGCGGACCGGCCGGATCGAGCCGGTCCGGGCAGCTGACTTTGGTCCAGATGTCCGAACGGCTATCCATCAGGGCGCGAAAGGCCTGCATATCTGCTCCATCCGGTCCCTGCGAAACATCCGGCCGCCCCATATGATCGATCACGACCGGGACCGGGATAGCGTCGATAAAGGGCCGAAGCTCCGCCAATATGTCAGCCTCGAAATAGACAACCACGTGCCAGCCCAGCGGCGCGATGCGTCTCGCGATCTCCAGAAACCGGTCCTTGGGCGCCTCGTCGACAAGCCGCTTGAGGAAATTGAAGCGCACGCCGCGAATGCCGCCAGCGTGCAGGGCGTCCAGCTCCGCCCCGTCAATAGCCGGGTCGACGGCCGCGACGCCCCTTGCCCTGCCGTTCGACCGCGCGATGGCGTGCAGGGTCGCGGTATTGTCCGTGCCGTGGCAACTGGCCTGGACGATGACATTGCGTTCAAATCCCAGATGATCCCGCAAGGCGAACAGCATGTCGGGATCGGCGTCCGCAGGCAGATATTTGGCTTTCGGGCTAAACGGAAACCGGGCTTGCGGGCCGAATACATGGCAATGCGCATCGACCGCGCCGGGCGGCGGCGCATAGCGCGGTCTGGAAGGTTTGGCGCACCAGCTCGTAACGCGTTCGGTCATGCAAATATCATCCCATCCATGAGCTTGCGCGCAGTACGCAGCAGGCCCGCGCCCGTCACGGCGCCCTTTTCATCGCGCTCCATGATGCAGCTCGTTTCGCCGGTCGGATGCTCGATCGAAAGGGTCGGCTTTCGCTCGTTTCCGATCTCGGCGATGGCGGCGGCAGGAGATCCTTCCGTCAGGCAGGCCGTGGCGACGCTCACCGCACCGAAGACCCCGATCGAGGCATGCGCGCGGTGGGGGATGAAGCTGCGCACCGTGATCGCCCCGCCCATCCGCGGCGGGGCGACAAGCATCATCTTGGGGACGGTTTTTTCCGCCACATCGCCAAGGTTCATGCGCGCGCCGGCCGCCAGCCGAATGGCTTCGAGACGCGCTTTCAACTCGGTCGCGGCATCAAGTGTATCGCGGCTTTCATATCCTGTCGCGCCCACATCTCCCGCGCGCATCACAATGCATGGCATGCCATTGTCGATCAGCGTGCAGGCCACGCCGTTGATGATGTCCACCGCCTTGCCGCTGGGCAGCAGGGCGCCGCAGCTGGAGCCGGCCGTGTCGCGGAACTCGAGCGCGACGGGAGCGGCGCTGCCCGGCACGCCGTCTATCTGCGCATCGCCGCTATAGGCCGGTTTTCCTCCGGGCGTAGACAGGTCCGCTATCGCTGTCCGCCCGCTATTTTCCATGTGGATGGTGACCCGGCTGCGGTCGCCCTGCGGCGCGACAAGCCCGCGTTCGATTGCGAACGGCCCCACTCCGGCAAGGATATTGCCGCAATTCTGCGCATCGCTGACCAATGCCCGATCAACGAAGACCTGCAGGAAAAGATAATCGATATCGATACCGGGCCGCTTGGACTTGCGGACAATGGCGACTTTGCTGGTTAGCGGGTCGCCGCCGCCCATCCCGTCTATCTGGCGCGGGTCGGGCGAGCCCATGGCCCGCAGCAGGAAGCGATCGCGCTCGGCGGTATCGGCAGGCAGGTCTTCCGCCAGAAAATATCCGCCTTTGGACGTGCCCCCGCGCATCCACATGACGGGAACGCCCTCGTCCGAAGACGCCGTGTCAGACATATTTCAGGCCCGCCTGTTCCAGCCTGCCCCGCATGGCATACATGTCGAGCCCGAGCTCGCCATCGGCCAGCCGCCGCCGCTTTTCCTCTTCATTGGCCTCCCGCGCCCGGGCCCGTTCCAGCACGTCGGCGGCTCGCATCCGCTCGACGATGCATATTCCGTCATCGTCCGCCACGACAACATCGCCTGGATTGACAGCGGTCCCGGCGCACACGATCGGCACATTCACCGATCCCAGGGTGTTCTTGACCGTGCCCTGTGCGAAAACCGCCCTCGACCAGACCGGGAACTGCATCTCCGTCAGGTCGCGAATATCGCGAACGCCGGCATCGATGACGAGCCCCCGGCATCCGCGGGCCCGGGCCGATGTAGCCAGCAGGTCGCCGAAATAGCCGTCTTCGCAGGGGCTGGTCGGCGCGAGGACCAGCATATCGCCTTTCTGCACCTGTTCGATGGCGACATGCAGCATCCAGTTGTCGCCGGGCGGCGCGCTGATCGTCACCGCGCTGCCGGCGATCCGCGCGCCGCTATAGATGGGGCGCATGTGACGGGCGAGAAGGCCGGTTCGGTTCTGCGCCTCATGGACGGTGGCGACCCCGCATCGCGCCAGGCCGTCTATCAGGGCCGGATCGGCACGCTCGATATTCTGGACGACAATTCCGCTCATGCCCATGCTCCGATGGCAAAGGCAATAGACTGAGGATATTTGCGGGGCCGGGGCAAATGCAAAGTTGTTTCGAGTTATAATAAAAGGCTAATGGTGGGTGGCAGTGACCAGCCATTTCAACCTGCGCCATTATGCGGCACTGGCGGCAACCGTCCGCCATGGGAGCCTGACTCGCGCTGCGAAGGCCGTGAACCTGACACAGCCGGCCCTTACTCAGGCGATCCGGCGGCTCGAAGACGATCTCGGCTGCGCCCTGTTCGAACGCAGGCCGGACGGCATGATCGCGACCGAGCCCGGACGGATTCTCGCGCGACGGGCGGAAGAAGTGATCGGTCAGATAGGCAGCACGCGGGTCACGGGAACGCAGTTCAGTGCGTTTCTCGAGCTGGCCCGGGCTGGCAGCTATGCCATGGCAGCAGCGAATATGGGGCTTTCCAGCGCCTCGCTCCACCGCGCCGTTTCCGGCCTGTCGGATGCCCTGGGGCAACGCCTGGTGGAAAGGCGGGGCCGCGGCATCATGCTGACTACGGTCGGACAGCGCCTTGCGCGCCGTTTCGGCCTTGCCAAGGCGGAGCTCAGGGCCGGGCTTGCCGAGGTGGCGCAGTGGAAAGGCGAAGCCGAAGGGCAGATCGCCATTGGCGCGATGCCCCTGTCACGGGCGCGCTGGCTGCCGACGGCGATCGCGCGGTTCGGTAAGGATCATCCCGGTGTCGATATTGAGATCATGGAAGGCAGCTATGCGGAACTCAGCGGGCCATTGAGAGACGGCGATATCGATATGATGCTCGGCGCGCTGCGCGCCGGGAGCGACGCCGTCGATCTAGAGCAGGAGCCGGTTTTCGAAGATCGTCCGGCCGTCATCATGCGTGTCGGTCACCCCTTGCTGGACAAGCCCGGACCGCTCGGCGCGAACACGCTCCTGGATCATCCCTGGATCTTGCCAGGCCGGTCTACGCCGCTGCGCGCCTATTGGGAGGCGATGCTGCTGAGCCTCGGTCTCGAGCCTCCTCATGTCGCCATTGAGTGCGGATCCGTCTTGACGATCCGGGAGTTACTGCTTTCCAGCGACGCATTGACCCTGCTCTCCACCGATCAGCTGCGGGTGGAGATCGAGGGCGGTTTGCTCGGGTGGCGCGCGCCGCCCGTTCCCGTCGCGCGGACGATCGGCATTATCACCCGGGCGGGCTGGCGGCCGACCGCGACGCAGGCGGCATGCCTCGCCGAACTGAAAGGCTTCTCTCCCGGATAATTCGCATAAATTTATATCCGTGGCGGTCAATCGATTGGCCAGCCGGGCCCGATTGGCGGCAGAGATGGCGCATGGTGGATATGCCAATTGCCTTGCTCGGCTTTGGAGAGGCCGGATCGACGTTTGCCGAAGCGGCGGGGTGGCGCGCGCAGGCAAGGGCCTATGACATCGCATCGGAGCGTAGACCGGCCATGCGAAAGACGGGCGTATCCGCCTGCGAAACTCTGGGCGAGGCCCTGGAAGGCACATCCCTGGCGCTTTCACTCGTTACGGCTGACGCGGCCCTGAAGGCGGCAACCGATTCTGCGCCTTTCCTCTGCGAGGATACGATCTTCTGCGATATGAATTCGGTGGCTCCGGCCACGAAAGCGGCGGCGGAAGCGGTCTGCATATCCGCGGGGAAACGCTATGTGGACGTGGCGATACTGGCGCCGGTGAGGCCCGCAGCGCTCGATGTTCCTCTGCTGGTGTCGGGGCCGGCGGCCGAAGAAGCGGCTGGGCTTCTCAGGGCATGCGGATTCACCGATGTGTCGCTCGCCGGGCGGCAGGTCGGGCGCGCTTCGGCGATCAAGCTGGTGCGCTCTATCATGGTCAAGGGCATCGAGGCGCTGACCGGAGAGATGATGCTGGCGGCCGGGCGTCTGGACGTGACCGAGGCCGTGCTTGAATCGCTCGATCGTTCCCAGCGCCAGACCGGGTGGGCGCAACGCGCCGCCTATAATCTGGGCCGAATGCGCGAGCATGGGCGACGCAGAGCCGCCGAAATGGATGAGGCAATCGCGATGCTCGAAGCCGTCGATATCGATCCGGTCATGACGCGGGCCACCGCGGCCCGGCAGCGCGAGCAGGCCGGCGATACGAATGGCGGGGAGGTGGCCGCATGACGCTGATCATCGATTGCCATGGCCATTACACAACGGCGCCCGAGCCACACAGCGCGTGGCGAAAGGCACAGGTGGCGGCGTTCGAAGCGGGCGCCGCCCCGCCCGTCTATCCCGTCATATCGGACGACATGATCCGCGAAACCATCGAGGAGAACCAGCTCAAGCTGCTTCGGGAACGGGGCGCCGACATGACTATTTTTTCGCCGCGGGCTTCGGCCATGGCGCCGCATATCGGGGATGAGTCTGTGGCCCGGTTATGGGCGGAGAAGTGCAACAATCTGATCAAGCGCGTTGTCGATCTTTATCCCGAAACCTTCGCCGGGGTCTGCATGCTCCCGCAGTCGCCCAGCGCGGATATGGCCGGATCGATCGCCGAACTCGAACGCTGCGTCGGCGAGCTCGGCTTTGTCGGCTGCAACCTCAACCCGGACCCCGGCGGCGGAAAATTCGAGCATCCACCGCTTACCGACCGCTTCTGGTATCCCTTTTACGAGGCGATGTGCGCGCTTGACGTGCCCGCCATGATCCATGTCTCGGGCAGCTGCAATCCGGCCATGCACGCAACCGGGGGCTATTATATCGCGGCGGACACGATCGCCTTCAG
>JBPOET010000122.1:0-5876 GCA_051251675.1 Parasphingopyxis sp.
GTTCATGGAAACCCACCCAGATCCCGACAATGCGCCATGCGACGGACCCAATATGCTGCCCTTTGAATGGCTTCCCGAACTGCTGGCGGAACTCAAGGCGATTGCCGCCATTTCGCGGGCCGGGTGAAGGCAAGCGCATGAAGATCGTTGCGATCATTCCGGCACGATGGGGTTCGACGCGGTTTCCGGGAAAAGTGCTGACGCCGATAGCGGGCAAACCGATGATCGCCCGCGTCTGGGACAAAGCCAGAGCGGCAAGCGAAATCGACGATGTGATTGTCGCCACCGATGATGACCGGATTGCCGGGGCTGTCCGCAAATTTGGCGGCCGGGTGGAGATGACCCGCAGCGACCATGAAAGCGGAAGCGACCGGATTGCCGAGGTCGCCGCGCGGATCGAGGGCGATGCGATTATCAATGTACAGGGCGACGAACCGCTCGTCCGCTCGACCGACCTTGACCGGCTGGCGGCGCTGATGCGCAATGATCCGTCCGTGCGGGTGGCGAGCCTGTGCCACCGGATTTCCGGCGATGAGGCGGACAACCCGAACCGGGTGAAGGTGGTGCGCAATGCGGCGGGCGACGCGCTGTATTTCAGTCGCGCCAAAATCCCCCATCCGCGGCACGGTAATCATGCGCAATATTTTCAGCATGCCGGGATCTACGCTTATCGGCGGCCCGACCTGCTGGCCTTTTCTACTCTGCCGATCCCCGAGGAAGAGCGCGCTGAAGCGCTCGAACAGCTCCGTTATCTTGCGGCGGGAATTGCAATCAGGCTGATCGAGACGGAACCGACCGGGCCTGGGGTCGATACGGCTGAAGATGTCTCTGTCGTCGAGAAACTCTTGGCGCTCTAAAGCGTCCAGCGCGCAAGACCGCCGAGATCGCGGGTCCGCCATATGCCCTTCAGGTCGGCCAGCAGACCGCCGTTTTCGACGAGCGCGGCGATGCTCGCATCCGCCATCTCGCGATAGGATTGATGCGGAACGGCGGCGAAGACGATGTCATGGCGGCCTGCAGGCGGGCCTGACTCCAGCTGCACCCCATATTCCGCCAGCGCTTCCTCGTGATCGGCCAGCGGATCGTGGACATGGACATCATGGCCAAGCACCCGAAGCCGTTCGATCACATCGATGACGCGGGAGTTTCGCAGGTCGGGCACGTCTTCCTTGAAGGTCAGGCCGAGAACCAGAACGCTGCCCGGCTTCCCGCCGCGCCGTTCATGCAATTGATCGGCGACCCAGGCTCCCATCGCATCGTTGATCTTGCGTCCGGCAAGAATGACCTGCGGATCATGGCCGAGCTGTTCGGCGCAATGGCTCAGATAATAGGGGTCGACGCCGATACAGTGGCCGCCGACCAGCCCCGGCTGGAAGGGAAGGAAATTCCATTTCGTGCGCGCGGCTTCCAGAACGTCCCAGGTCGAGAGGCCGAGCGGCCCGAAGACCCGGGCGATTTCGTTCATGAAAGCGATGTTGATGTCGCGCTGGGCGTTCTCGATCACCTTGGCGGCTTCGGCGGCCTTGATCGACGCCGCCCTGAATGCGCCCGCCTCGGTAATCGTTCCGTAGATAGCGGCCAGCCGGTCGGTCACATCGGGATTTTCTCCGGCAACGACTTTCACGATCTTGTCGATACTATGCTCGCGGTCGCCCGGATTGATTCGCTCGGGCGAATAGCCGAGGAAGAAATCCGCGCCGCGCTTGAGGCCCGAAGCTGCCTCAAGGGCGGGCCCGCAAATGTCTTCCGTAACGCCCGGATAGACGGTCGATTCATAGACGATCACCGGCCGTTTCGCCGCATCGAGCAACGGTGCAACCATTCGCGTAGCGCTGAGCAGGGCGGAGAGGTCGGGCTTTTTGTCAGCGTCGACCGGGGTTGGAACGGCGATCACGTAAATGTCCGCGCCATGGGCTGTTGCAGCATCACTGGCGAGCTGAAGCGAGGAGGTCCGGAGCGCTTCGCTGTCGACCTCGCCGGTGCGATCATGGCCGGCGCTCAGCTCCTTGATGCGGGTCGCGCTGGCATCGATCCCGATTACCGTGAAATGACGGGCAAGCGCGACTGCCAGCGGCAAGCCCACATAGCCAAGCCCGATCACGGCGATGCGCGTATCTGGCGCTGCGTTCATTGCTGTTTTCCTTGTCGTGCAGCGAAAAAGTGCAGGGCGTCCCTATAGCCCCGAGGGGGGCGATAATGCCATAGTGCAGCAGGACGAACCGTATTCCCATTTACGGCGCTTTCAGCAGGGGGGTCATCATGCGCGCACCATCTATTGTTCTGGCGATTCTGTCGCCTGCCACTTTGGCGGCCTGTGCGCCGACGATGGAGGAACCCGCGCCTCCGCCAGCGCCGCCTGTCGAGAGAGCCGAGGCCGTGTTGCGCGATGCTTCCGGAGACGTGCGCGGCGATGCGGTTCTGGTCCAGCTGGATCAGGGCATTCGCGTCGTCCTGCGCGCCCGGGGCATGGCACCTGGTGTGAAGGCCGCGCATATCCACATGACCGGCCAGTGCGAAGGCCCCGGCTTTGCCAGTGCGGGTGGACACTGGAATCCGCTCGGCCGCGAACATGGCCGGGAGAATCCTGGAGGCCAGCATATGGGCGACATGCCGAACCTGATTGTCGGGCAGGACGGAATGGGCCTGCTTGAAGTCATAATCACCGGCGGGCGGATCGACCAGGGACGCGCGCCGCTGCTCGACGAAGACGGGGCTGCGCTGATGATCCATGCCGGGCCCGACGATTATCGCAGCGACCCCGCCGGCGATGCCGGTCCGCGTATCGCCTGCGGGGTTATCGAGCCGGTATTCTGACCTAGATATCCTCTCCGGCTGCGCGCGCGCGTTCGACAAGAGTGCGCTCTGCCTCGGGAACCGTCCGGTAGGCTACAAACAGCAGTATCAGCCCGACCGGAACTGCGATAAGAAGGCTGAGCACGCCGGTCGACAGGCTGTCGCTTGCCGCAGACACCTGCCCGGCCATATACGGCCCGAGCGCAAGCCCGATCAGCGTTGTCGACAGGAAGAAGGTTGCGGTTGCCGTCCCGCGCATCCGTGGCAGTACGAGATCCTGAGACGTTGCAGCGGCCGCTCCCAGCGCCGAACTGGCCGTAAAGGTCAGGGCAAAGCTCAATATATAAAAGGTCAGCGGATCCTGAGACGTAAAGGCAAATATGAGGGGGAGAGCGGGAGCGACGAGCCCGAACATCACGACCAGCAAGCGTCCGGCAGGATTGCGCTGGCGCAGCCAGTCCGCCATCCGCCCGCCCATAATCACGCCCAGAAAGCCCGCGACCGCGCCAGGTCCGCCCAGCCACCAACCGGCCTCGCTCGGTGATACGCCGATTTCGCGGATCGCATAAGGAGGGCCCCAGAAGGACGCGGCATAAGACAGGAAGGCGACCATACCATAGCCGAGAATTGTCGTCAGGAACGCCGTGTTGCCCCAGATCAGCTTGAAGGCTGGCGGATCGCGCTGGCGGAGCGAGGATGCCCAGGAGAAGACGGCATAATAGCCGATCGCGATGGCAATCCATTGCTGTGCGTTGCCGGTAACAAGGATCAACGCATAAGCGATGGCCGATATGATGGCAGCGCCCCCCAGGTTGAAGATCAGGGTCCTGCTGCCGGCTCTCGCCGCCGCGATGATCGTGAAGGGCGGGATTATCGCAAACAGTTCGGCCAGGAACCCGCGGAACGGATCTTTGGGAGGCGGTGAAGGCAAGCCCTCTGCTTGTCCGCGCAGCGGTTCACGCAGGGTGAAGACCAGCATGGCGAGCAGGATGCCCGGCAGCCCGACGATGATGAAGGCAGCCTGCCAGCCCGCAAGCCCCAGCGGCGCGTCTACCGGATAGGCGGCATTCCACCATTCGACGATCTTGCCGCCGATAAGCAGGGATACGCCCGCGCCGAGGTAGAGGCCGGACGAATATATGGCGAGTGCGGTGGCCCGCATCTTTTTCGGGAAATAGTCGGATATCAGCGAATAAGCCGCCGGGCTGGCGGTCGCCTCGCCCACGCCTACGCCAATCCGGGCGAAGCTCAGCATCGTGAAATTCTTCGCAAAGCCCGAAAAGGCGGTCATCGCCGACCAGATAAAGAGGCCCACGGTCATCAGCCTGATACGGTGCCAACTGTCAGCCAGCTTGCCGAGCGGGATACCGAACAGGGCGTAAAACACCCCGAACGCAGTGCCATAGAGAAAGCCGAGCTGATCATCGGTGAGGCCCAGATCGGACTTGATGTCTTCCGCCAGGATTGAAAGGATATTGCGATCGACGAAATTGAGAATGTAGACGATGACGAGAATACCGAGGACATACCAGCTGTAGCCGGTCGCTTTATGTTCCTGAACCTCGTCACCGGTCGATGGCCGCACGCCCGCTTCCGCGCCGTCGCGCGCGTCAATCGATTCTGTCATCAAGTGTCCCACTTTTATGGTTTTCTTTTTGGTGTAACAGCGTCAGCGGCAATGGCAAAACTTTAAGAGGATTTCCGGACAATGCCCCAGTCCATCCTGTTCGTATGCCTTGGCAATATCTGCCGGTCGCCGATGGCCGAAGGCGCGATGCGCGAGGTCAGTAGGCGACGGGGCGTGGAAATTGTCGTCGATTCGGCGGGAACCGGGGGCTGGCATGTCGGAGACCCGCCGGACCGGCGGGCCCGGGCGGCGGCGCTGGCCGGAGGCGTCGACATATCGGGGCAGAAAGCGCGCCAGATTGCGGTGCAGGATTTTGATCGCTTCGATCAGGTGATCGCGATGGATCGATCGGTGTTCGGAGATCTGGCTTCGCTCAGGCCCGATGCCGCGAGTGGTGCACTTTCGCTTTTCCTCGATCATGTTGCGGGCCGGGAAGGGCAGGATGTCGCCGATCCCTATTATGGCGAAGAGGCAGGCTTTGCGGCGAGCTGGGCGGAGATAATGAGCGGTGCGGAGGCTTTGCTGGAAAGACTGGAACGCGGATCGGCGCTCTAGCCGAGCGGATAGCGGGCAACGCTCTCGTATCGCGCGCCATCGGGGCCGAGAAAGCTCTCGATCAGATCAAAATGGTCGACCACGAAGGGCTTGCTCGTCAAATCCAGATTGTCCTGCACGAAATTGCCGATCGGGCCTGTGGAACTGTTCAGCCGCGCTATGGTGATATGCGGCAGGAAGGTCCGGTGGTCGGGCTCCAGGCCAAGCCCGCGAAATCCGCTCTCTATCTTGTCATGCAGTCGTTTGAGATCGTCCGGCGCCCAAATACCGGCCCATAGCGCCGTCAGCTTGCCGCCTTTTTCGAATGATCCGACGCTGTTCAGCGCAATTTCAAAGGGCTGCATGCTAAGATGGTCGAGGGCGGTGGCGATATCTTCGGCCATCGTGCGTTCGACGCTGCCGATAAAGCGGAGAGTCAGGTGCAGCTGCTCGTCGCTCTGCCAGCGGGCCGCGGCGATACCATGCATCAGGTCGAGCAACTGTTCGCGAATGGCGCGGGGCGGACGGATGGCGACGAACAAGCGGTGCATGGCCGCGCAAGGGTAAGCAATTTTCTTGCCCATTGTTAGGGACGATTGACCTTGAAAATGCGTCCCGGATACCCGATATTGTCGGGAAATCGGCGGTTTATGCCGATCTGACAAGGAGATGCGTTCACATGGCTAACTGGTCCGATCAGAATTCCGGCCTTCAGGGCCAAGCCCAGGGCAGGCTTGATGCGGGCGCGCGCGACGTCGCGTTCGACGCTGGTCTGCGGTCCTACATGCTCAAAGTGTATAATTACATGGCGTCGGGCATTCTGCTTACCGGCGTCGTTGCAATGCTGTTTGCCCGTGGTGGTATAGAATCGCCCGCTGCGACGATCATCATGGCCGGCGGTCTGCTCAGCTGGGTCATTATG
>JBPOET010000123.1:0-5838 GCA_051251675.1 Parasphingopyxis sp.
TGCGAAGCGCAGGGAAGAGGCTGATATATTGTTGACCTCTCATATGCCTGAAATGATCAGGGAATATTGCGACCGTACCGGTGTGGTTCACAAGGGGCACCTCACAATGTTCGATAGCGTGGAAGAGGCTACCGAGCATTATCAGCGAGTTACACAGTGATGAACCGGGCAGACATTCTTGAAAGCGCCAAAGACTGGTTTCGTATCCGGCCGGAAGAGGTAAATGATCGCCATGCCCGTCGCCGTTTGCGCTTTCGCATCATTGCAGCCGGGATTGTGATCCCGACATTTCTCGTATTCATCTATTATGCGCTGCTTGCCCGGCCCGAATATGATACCGAAATGATGTTCACGATTCAGGGACTTGAACAGCAGCAACCCGATTTGCTCGGCGGGATCGGGCTTCCTGCGATTTCAGCATCGACCAATGATGGGCTGGTTGTAGCGGAGTATATCACATCCAGCGCCATGATCAGGCAGCTTCAGGAAAATTACGGTTTTGACGTCGCCTATGGGGGATGGAGCTTCGATCCCTGGGCGCGCATTGCGCCGACGGCTGCTGTTGAATCGAAAACGGAATTCTGGCGAGGGCAGGTTAATGCTGCCTATGACGCGACCTCGAAAATCATCACGGTCAATGTGCGGGCCTACACACCCGAGGATTCCCTGCGATTGGCTCAGGGCGTGCTCACCGAAACGGAAAATGTGGTGAATGCGCTGAATGGCCGCGTGCAGGATGAAGCCGTCCGCGTCGCCGGAGAAGAAGTGGCTTCGAGACGCGAATCCTACAACGAGGCGCGACGACGCGTGATCGCATCGCGTGCAAACCGGGCAACGACCCTGGAGGGGGAGGCGGCGCAGCAGGTCGGGCTTGTCGGCCAGATCGAAGGGCAGCTCGCCAATGCGCGGGTCGAGCGTGCGGCCGCTATTGCGCAATTCCGCCCGGACTCGCCGCAGATCCGCGCGATGGACGAACGTATTGCGGCTCTCGAGGCGCAGCGGGCAACCGCATTGCAGGAAGCGCGCGACGGCTTCGGGGTGTCGGAAGCTTCCCGCGATGTCAGCGCCCAAACGGCGTTGCTCGATTACGAATTTGCTCAGCAAGCCTATTATGCGGCTATCCAGGCGGAACGCCAGGCGATTGCCCAACGGGCGAATGAACGCCGCTATCTCGTTCCCTTTGTTCCGCCCAGGCTTCCCGAAGTTTCGAACTATTGGTCGCGCTTTGCCAATATATTCGCCTTTGCGATTGCGGCGGCCCTGTTGATGGCCATTGCGACGCTCGGCTATTCCGTCGTCAAGGACCATATGGAATGACCATATTTTCGTATCTCCATCGCTTGCTCGCTTCGTTTACGGGTGTGTTGCTGGTCATGGCCGTCTCGCCGGCCGTGGCGCAGATCGACGCGGATTCAGGCGCGAGTGCTGTCGGAGCGGGATCGGCACCCGCAGCGGTTATCCAGGATGATCAGCGCGGGTCTGAAGTGCGGCGCACGACTTTGCGGCAGGATCAGCTCGCGGGGACCCGCGCGCAGCCGTTCGGGGCGGAGCTTTTTCAGCAAGAGAGGGGCAACGAGACATCGGGCGCCGCCGATCCCAACTATGTCGTACAGCCGGGCGACGTGGTCTCGGTCACAACCTACGGGCTGGTCAATGAAACGGCGCGTCTCGTGGTGGATGCCGAAGGCAATATCGCCTTGCCCAATGTCGGCCCTGTCAGGGTTGCGGGAACACGGTCGGCCGATGTGAACGATGTCGTCTCCGCAGCATCCTCCCGGGTCTATCAATCGACTGTGCAGGTCTATGCCACGGTGGCCGATGCCGGGGAAATCCAGGTCTTTGTTACCGGCCCGGTGCGCCAGCCCGGCGGACATACCGGTATCAGCCAGTCGTCTGTAATCGGCTTTCTGCAGGCTGCCGGCGGTATCGATGCTGATCGCGGCAGTTATCGCCACATACTGGTTCGGAGAAACGGGGAAACGCTCGGCGCTGTCGATCTGTACGATTTCTTGCTCAACGGCGATATGGCGGGGGTTAGTCTACGCAACGGCGATGTCATTGTGGTGGGCCAGCAGGGGCCTGTTGTATCCGTCAGCGGCGACGCACGCGCGCCCTATACGTTCGAATTCGCCAATGTAGCGGGCACGGGCAGCGAATTGCTCCGCTACTCACGGCCTCGTCCGGAAATTACTCATGTTTCGGTTCTGGGAACGCGTAATGGGACGCCCTTCAACGCCTATATGTCGCGCGAAGAGTTTGCGGCCCTGACCCTCGCCGATGGCGATCGGGTGCGATATGAGGCCGACGCGCCGTCCGATACCTTTGTGGTTCGCGTCATGGGCGCCCATGAGGGGCCATCGGCTTATGTTGTAAATCGCGGCGACTATCTTGGTCCCCTGATTGCGAGCATTCCGCTGGATCCGCTGGCCGATGTGCCGATGATCCATCTGGAGCGGCGCAGCGTCGCCGAAACGCAGCGCGTCCTGCTCCAGGAAAACCTCGCGCGTCTGGAACGCGCAATCTACACCGCTTCCTCGTCGTCCGCCGCTTCGGCGCAAGCCCGCGCTGCCCAGGCCACTTCGCTCGGCGCCTTCATTGCGCGTGCGCGCCTGGTCGAGCCGCGCGGTTTGGTTGCCTTGCCTGACGATGCCAATCTCGATCAGGTCTTGCTGGAACCCGATGATGTGATCATCATTCCCTATGTGAATCAGACGGTCGTGATTGCCGGCGAAGTCGAACTGCCGCAGACATTGCTCTGGACCCCCGGCAACGATGCGCGCGATTATGTCCGAAGGGCGGGCGGGTTCACGAACCTTGCGAACCGGTCGGACACGCTCGTAATTCACCCCGATGGCAGCGTGCAGCGCGGTGGAGCCGTGCGGGCAGGGGATCGCATCCTCGTGCCGCCCAAAGCGCCCGGGCAGACCTTGCAGTTCATCCGCGATATCACCCAGATTCTGGGCCAGACGGGTCTGGCAGCCGCCTCGATATTCAGGATATTCTAGCTGCACTGCGCCTTATAGCCGGCAGAGGGAATCAGGTTTTTCGGCAGTGAGCCAACTCTGGCCGGGCAGGGGAACAGCCGGCTATTCGCCCGTATCGTCGGCCAGCTTTCCCCGCGTCCAATCAATACCGGCGAGCGTGCCCGGGATATTGATCCGGCGATAGAAATTGCCGTTCAATTGGGTGCGGTAGATCAGCTGGTGCCGGAAATTCCGGTAAAGGTCCTGATGGACCGGATATTCGTCGGCCTTGGTCCAGAATTCGTCGAGCGTAACCGAGGCCGTCAGGCCTTCTATGCGATAAATGGCGTCGCCAAGCGCCAGCGTGGGCTTGCCGTGATGGATGGCCGACATTCCGGTGGTGCTGTTGATGGTGACCAACCCCCGGGCCTTGTTGATCAACGTCGGTAGATGGGGGTCGTGAACGTAGATCAGGCGATCGCCGAGCTTCGTTTCGTCCCGCAATTTGCGGACAAGCCGGGTATAGTCCGTATAGGGGCGGTCCATCGGATGGTGCTTCAGCACGAGAAGGGCATCCTTTGCGGCGTGCGAGGCGAAAGAAAGCACGGTGTGCCGGATAAACTGCTCGATCGTATCGAATTCCGAGTGAACGCCGATCTGCGCATCATTATGGACTTGTAGCGGAACCAGGAAAAAGGGCGGATGATCCTCGGCACTCAACCGGTCGACGTCACGCCTGTTCTTCCAGCGATACCAATATTTACGCGCCGCCCCTCTCACCCAGGCAAGGCCTTCGAACCAGCTAAGCGAGCGGTGATGGCGGTAACGGGGGAAGAAGGGCCACAGAATGATAGACCAGAAATAATAGGTGAACGCCCAGCCCGTGGCATGCCAGATTGTTTGCCCGACGGAGCTCGTTTCCGCTGGTTCGGGGGCCGGTGTGTTCAGATAGAATATTCCGGCGCGCGGCATTGTGCTGCGTCCATTTACGCCATGACACTCCATCGTGATATAATCCGGGCGGATATAGCCTTCCTCGAATACATAGACTTCAACGTTGCGGTCGGCGGCTATCTGGCTCGCGATGCTGTGCATTTTCCGGCAATCGCCAAACAGCATGATCGTGTCGATCCGCTTTTCGTCGCAAATCCGGTTCAGGAATGCCGGGAATTTGTCGATCGTATCGGTGAAACTGGTTGCGTTCGAGGGATAGTAAAACCAGTCGCCGCCATTGAAATTGATTTTGTGCACGTTGGCGCCCGCCCATTGCAGATCCTTGGCGAGGCGATTGAAGAAGGGGCCGACAGGCCCCTGCAACATCAGGATATTTCGACCCCGGAAGCAATAGGGCGCATCGTCCGGAATTGTGGGCAGGGTGTCTGGACGGCCGGGTTGTTCGACGGCAACCGAACGATTTTCCGAGACAAGCCTAGCGGGCAGCACTGGGCCGTTCATAGTCACTTAACTCCCTCTGCGCCCGTCCGTCCTCTGTACTATTGTTGCGCAACCGCAAAGTCATCACTAGAAGTAGGAAAAGTAAGTAAAAAGACCAAATCGGCCGGTAAGTTGTGGCGAAAATGCTGCAGGCTGGCCGTCAAAGGGGCCCGAATGACCGATTCCATGATGCGTACGCGTCTTGATTCCCAAGATGAGCTGTCGAGTCCGATAAAGACCGCCGCCCACGCGCTACAGATAAATGCGGCTGCCGTG
Source organism: Parasphingopyxis sp. (assembly GCA_051251675.1). Taxonomy (GTDB): domain Bacteria; phylum Pseudomonadota; class Alphaproteobacteria; order Sphingomonadales; family Sphingomonadaceae; genus Parasphingopyxis. Next base: position 4,674 of record JBPOET010000123.1, read on the forward strand.
GCGACGTTGGCGGGGCGGATCGATGGCAGTTTCAGTGACGCCGTCGACCTGATCCTCAGCCGGAAAAAACATGTTGTGGTCTCCGGGATGGGAAAGTCCGGCCTTGTGGCGCGCAAAATCAGCGCAACCTTCGCCTCGCTCGGGACGCCGAGCATCTTCGTACACAGCGCAGATGCGGGTCATGGCGATCTGGGCATGATAACACGCGGAGACACTGCCGTGCTGATATCGGCGAGCGGCGAGACGGATGAAGTGCTGGGGCTGATTCCCTATTTGCGCAATCTTGAAGTTCCGATCATCTCGATCACGGGGAATATGCGGTCTACGCTGGCGCGCCAGTCGGACATCGCCCTGGACGGATCGATCGAGCGGGAAGCCTGCCTGCACAATCTGGCCCCGACGACCTCGACTATCGTCGCAATGGCGATGGGCGATGCTCTGGCGATCGCGCTGTGCGAAGCCAGCGGGTTCAAAGCTGCCGATTTTGCGCAATATCATCCGGGCGGCAAACTCGGCAAAAGGCTCAAGACACCGGTTCGCGATGCCATGCACAAAACGGACCTGCCGATATGCGCGCCCGATACGACGCTAAAAGCCATGCTGCCGATCATGTCGGACGGCAAGCTGGGGCTCGTTCTGGTGATGGCTGACCAGACGTTGAGCGGCATTGTGACCGATGGAGACCTGCGTCGCGGGCTCGAACAGGCAAGCGAGCTGGGTGAGCTCAGGGCGCACGAGATCATGACGCCCGATCCCCTGACAATCGGCCCCGATGCGACCCTGTACGATGCCGACACAAAGATGCACGATGCGCGCGTGACGGCGCTAGTGGTGGCTGACCCGGCCAAGAAGGTCCTCGGCGTCATCCAGATTCATGACTGATTCGGCGCCTTCGCCCTGGGCGGGGGGAGAGCTTTTCGTTCTGGCGGGTCCATGTGCGATCGAATCGCGCAGTTTCGCTCTGGAGACCGCCGAAGAATTGCGCGATATCTTCGCCGCAGCAGGCATCGGGCTTGTCTATAAATCCTCGTTCGACAAGGCGAACAGAACCTCTGCGGCAAGTTTCCGCGGCGTCGGCATGGATGCCGGACTGTCGATTCTCGCCGAAGTTCGCGAAACGCTGGGCGTGCCGGTCATAACCGACGTGCATGACACAGATCAGGTC
>JBPOET010000124.1:0-5762 GCA_051251675.1 Parasphingopyxis sp.
GCGGTCGACAACGATGGCGACGACGCTGGTGAGCGGCTCGCGATCCTCGAAGAGCTTTATCAGAACGATCCGGCCTGGGCGGTCGAGACCGATCCGGCGCTCGAGGCCCGTTTTCAGCGTGCGCGCGCAAAATTGATCGGCTTTATTTCCGAGCCCGAACAAACGCTGATTACCTATCCCGAAAGCGATACCAGCGTGCCCGCGCGCTACGCCCGCGCCTATGCCTGGCATAAACAGGCTTTCGCGGACCGGGCGCTTGCCGAGGTGGACGCCTTGCTGACCGGTGCGCCGGACGATCCTTTCTTCCTCGAACTCAGAGGGCAGATATTGCTGGAGTCAGGGCGGCCGGACGAGGCTCTGGAGGATTTACGAACGGCTCTGGCCAATTCGCGCAACAATGCGCTTATCGCTTCGCTTTTCGGCCATGCCCTGATCGCGACCGAGGATCCCGATCATCTTGCCGAGGCGCGGCGGGTGCTCCGCACTGCGGTCCAGCGGGACAATCGCAATCCTTTCGCCTGGCGCAGGTTGGGCTATATCTATTCGCAGGAGGGCGACATTGCCCGCGCCTATCTGGCAACGGCGGAATATGCGACTCTGGCAGGCTCTCCGCAGGAGGCCCTGGTCAACGCTCGCCAGGCCATGCAGGGGATCCCGAGCGGATCGCCCGATTGGGTGCGCGCACAGGATATTGCGTTGATCGCCGAAACTGCCATTGAAGAACAGGGCGGTCGCCGCCGCAATCGGTAAGCTCCGGGAACAGGAATTCGAATGACCTTGAATCGCTGGATGTTGAGCGGCGCTGTTGCGCTGATCGCTGCTGTGGCAGCATTTTTCCTGCTGCGTGCGGATGGGGCGCAAGGCGTCGACGGCCAGACGGCCGTAGACCTGCCTGCCGGTATTGAACGCGCCGATCTGGAAATCGTCATCCGCGAATATATTCTTGCCAATCCCGAGATCATTCCCGAAGCCATGGAACGGTTGCAGGAGCGCCGGATGGTCCAGATGATCTCGACAGTACGGGATGGTCTGGAAACGCCGTTTGAGGGCGCCTGGGCGGGCTCTGCCGATGCCGATGTCACGATTGTCGAGTTCTTCGATTACGCCTGTGGTTTCTGTCGTACCAGCCTGCCGGATATCGAACGCCTGCTGGCCGAGGATGACAATCTTCGCGTTGTCTATCGCGAACTGCCGATCCTGAGCGAGGAAAGTGTCGAAGCCGCACGCGTCAGCCTGTCGGCGGCCCGTCAAGGTCAATACAACGATTTCCATCATGCCCTGTTCGCGGCCGGTCGGCCCGGCGATACGACCATTGCCGAGGCGCAGCGTAGTGCGGGACTCAGCGCGGCTCGTGTGCGCAGCGATATTGCGGATCCGGCCATCGAGGCGGAAATCCGCAACAACCGGGAGCTAGCCGGTAGGCTCGAACTCACCGGAACGCCTGCATTCGTGGTTGGCGACCGGATATTGTCGGGTGCGGTCGGTTATGAACGCCTCAAGGAAGCCGTCGAAGAAGCGCGGCGTCGAGGTTAGGTATTTCGGGGCGGGTCGCCCCTATGATCGGCCCTTGAACCCTTTTGCGATGACATACCATTCCGATGAGCCCTTGCGGCTGGCCGGGGGCTTGGCATGTTTTACGCTCGCGAAATTGCGTTTGAGTTCGGCCACCATCGTGTTGTCCGCTCCGCCGGCGAGCACCTTGGCGATGAATGTGCCGCCCGGGCGCAATATTTCGGTGGCAAAGAGCGCGGCTGCTTCAACCAGTCCCATCGTCCGCAGATGGTCGGTCTGTTTATGGCCAACCGTATTAGCCGCCATGTCCGACATGACGAGATCGGCTTCTCCCCCCAGCGCTTCGGTGAGTTTTCCGGGGGCATCGTCATCGAGAAAATCCATCTCGAATATCGTGACGCCCTCGATCGGATCGGTGGGCAACAGGTCTATCCCGACGATCTTCGCATGCGGGACCTTCCTGCGCGCAACCTGCGCCCAGCCGCCCGGTGCGATGCCAAGGTCGACGATCCGCTGTGCGCCTTTGAGCAGTTCGAACTGCTCATCCAGTTCGATCAACTTATAGGCGGAGCGCGCACGGTATCCGTCCGTTTGTGCGCGCTTTACATAGGGATCGTTGATCTGCCGTTGGAGCCAGCGACGGGAAGACTCAGAGCGTCCACTTACCTTGCGTACCTGTTTCATCGCCTGTCCTGTGCCATCATGGAGCGTAAAATGCCTTCGCGGATGCCGCGATCGGCAATGCCTATGCGCTCTGCGGGCCAGATGTCGAGGATAGCTTCGAGGATCGCGCATCCGGCAACGACAAGATCGGCCCGTTCCGCACCGATACAGGGAATCTCGGCCCGCTCCGGTACGGATTTATGGGCAAGGTCTGTGCTGACCATGCGCAGGGCCTCCGAAGGCAGGACGAGTCCGTCGATCTTGCTGCGATCATAGCTGGGCAGTTCGAGATGTACGCTCGCCAGCGTCGTGACCGTGCCGCTGGTGCCCAGGAGCCGGGGCTGGTAGCCGATCGTCGGTAGGGTGGAGGCGAAATCGGCGAAGCTTTCCGCAACGCGGCTGCGCATGCGCTGATAGGTTTCGAGCCGGTCTTCCAATGTCGTCAGGTCATTGAATTCCTTCTCGGCAAGACTCACCACACCCCAGGGCGCGCTATACCATGAGAGGATTTTGGGCTCGCCGGCCTTTGCGCCTTCGGTTCCCGGATCGATCAGCACCAGCTCGGTCGAACCGCCGCCGATATCGAAGATCAGCGCCGGGCCGTCGCCGGGCTCAAGCAGGATATGGCAGCCGAGCACGGCGAGCCGGGCTTCCTCTTCTGGGCTGATGATGTCGAGCGCGATGCCGGTTTCCTCACGCACACGGCGGACGAAATGGCGGCCATTGGCGGCGCGGCGACAGGCTTCGGTGGCCACAGATCGCGCCAGGCTGACATGGCGACGGCGCAATTTGTCTCCGCAGATGGCGAGGGCCGAAACCGCGCGGTCGATCGCCGCATCGCTCAATCGCCCGGTTTTCGAGAGTCCTTCACCGAGTCTGACGATTCGGGAAAAGGCGTCGATAACGGTGAATCCGTCCGCCGCGGGCCGGGCCACGAGCAGGCGGCAATTGTTCGTGCCGAGATCAATGGCGCCATAGCTGCGCCGGCTGTTGAACTTCTGACGATGCCGGGATGTGTCGCCGGATTTCCGGTTGGCCGAGCCCCCCGAAGCCAGGCCGGGTTCCGATTTGGGGCTGGCGATGTGTTCGTCCACGCCGTTTTCTTCTTCTGATCTTATGTTTTCCGATACGGCTTGTGCCGCCGGTACTTGACCGTGAGACTAGCGCAAAGACACGCCAAAGAGCAAGCGGAGCGGATTGACAGCATTTGCAGCGCTCCCTATGTCGCCGCCTCCCGGTTGCCCCGTCGTCTAATGGTAAGACTACGGACTCTGACTCCGTCAATTGTGGTTCGAATCCACACGGGGCATCCAGTTTCTCCCGGTAAAAAAAAACGCCGCCGGTTCCCCGGCGGCGCTGATATTCGCCTGTGGGGCTCTCACCCTAGAATTCGACGGCGACCGAATCCTCACCGTCGCCAACGCTGACATCGACATTGTCGCTTTCGACATCGAGACGCGCGCCATCAGGGCCGATGCTGAGACGTGTGCCATCACCGGAGTCGGCCTGTGGGGCTTCTTCGGCAATCAATTCGTCGGCATCGACCGGCGGGGTGGCATCATAGGCGCCGTCTGCGCTTGTTTCGACGGCTTCCCCATCGGTGCTGGCCGTTTCCTCGCCCGCACAGGCGGCAAGCCCGACAATGGCGGGGATCGAAAGGGCAATAATCATGGTCGTTTTCATGGATTCCTCCTTGGTCCGATTGCGATAACGCATGACCGGACCCGGTGTTCCATTCTTCATCTGTAACGCGATGGCGATATCCAGCGAATTGAGCGATAACCGCTGAACGGAAAGGGTGCGGATATGGCGAGAGAAGAGGATATGGCGGCCGAGCCGCAACCGGGGGCGCTGGTGAAGCGCCACCGTTTTTCGACGCGGCTCTGGCACTGGACCAACGCAATAGCGATTATCGTGCTGCTGATGAGCGGGCTTTCAATCTTCAACGCGCATCCCCGGCTCTATTGGGGCAGCTATGGCGCCAATCCCGACACGCCCTGGCTGCAAATCTCGAACGAAGGCGATCGCGGCTATCTGCAGATCGGCGAAACGCAAATCACGACAACCGGTGTGCTGGGTCGCTGGCGCGAACCCGATGGCGATATCTCAACCCGGGCTTTCCCGCATTGGGCGACAATCCCGGGCTATTACAGCCTGGCGGCCGGCCGGCTCTGGCATTTCTTCTTCGCCTGGATTTTCGTGCTGTCGGGGCTCGCTTATTGGGCGTGGAGCTTTGGCAACAGGCATATCCAGCGCGATCTCAAACCCAGCCGCGAAGAATTGTCGCCGAAGCATATCTGGCGCGATATCGCGAGCCATGCGCGGCTTCGCTTTCCGACCGGCGCGGCGGCGCTCAAATACAACATCCTGCAAAAGCTCAGTTACCTGATCGTGCTGTTCGTGCTTCTGCCGCTGATCGTGCTGACCGGGCTGACCATGTCGCCGATGATGGACACGGCATGGCCCTGGTTGCTGGACCTGTTCGGCGGGCGGCAATCGGCGCGGTCCATCCATTTCATCGTGGCGTTCCTGATAGTCCTGTTCATCATCGTGCATCTGGCGATGGTGGTTCTAGCCGGGCCGTTCAACGAGATCCGTTCGATGATCACCGGCCGGTTCCGTTTGCCGAATGAGCGCGGGGATGCACGGCCACCCCGCCCTGAATTTGCCGAGGAGCAGGCCCAATGAGCAAGTTGATCACAACCCGGCGCAAGCTTATTGCCGGTATCGGCAGCAGCGTTCTCCTTGCCGGCTGCGACAGCTGGAGCCGGAGCGACCGGGTGAAGAATATCCTCGCGTCTGCCGAAGGGTTGACGATGCGTGCCCAGCGTCTGGTGACGGATCGTAATGCGCTGGCGCGCGAATATACTATGGCCGATCTTTCTCCCAGCTTCCGGGCCAATGGCAGCCGGACGGCGGACAGTGTCGAAGGATCCGAATATCAGGCGATGCTCGCGAACGGATTCGCCGATTTCCGGCTACGCGTGGACGGACTGGTATCGCGGCCGCTGTCGCTGTCCCTGGCGGATCTGCGGGCCATGCCAAGCCGCACCCAGATCACCCGGCATGACTGCGTGGAAGGCTGGAGCGCGATCGGCCAGTGGACAGGCACGCCGCTTTCCCGCGTGCTCGATCTGGCGGGCCTGCGCGACAGTGCCAACTATATCGTGTTCCATTGCGCCGATACGCTGGGACGGCAAAGCCGGCCCTATTATGAGAGCATCGACCTTGTTGATGCCTTCCACCCGCAGACCATCCTGGCATACGATATGAACGGCGCGGCGGTGCCTGAACGCCACGGCGCGCCCCTCCGCGCCCGGGTCGAGAGGCAGCTCGGTTACAAGCATGCGAAATTCGTGATGCGCCTCGAAGCGGTCGCGAGCCTCGACGGGATTTACGGCGGCAAGGGCGGCTATTGGGAAGATGTCGGCGATTACGCCTGGTATGCGGGGATTTAGGCGCTCTCGTCGCTGCGAATATCCTCATCGCCGCGATATTTGAGTTCGAGATATTTGCCCTGCGTCGCCAGCGCGTCGAGTTCGCCGCTCGCCAGCTGGCGCGTCATCCGGCTGATTTCTTCCTCGACG
>JBPOET010000125.1:0-5759 GCA_051251675.1 Parasphingopyxis sp.
GATTCGACCTGATGCATGCGGGCGAAAGCATCCGCAGCGTCGTTGTCTTTTAGGAACAGCATTTACCCCAAGGAGAAATATCTATGTTTTCACATGTAATGCTCGGCGCCGACGATATGGATGCGTCCAAGAAATTCTACGACGCGGCGTTCCAGGCGCTGGGCGGCCGCGAAGGCATTGTCGATCCCAAGGGCCGGGTCATGTATATTCACAATGGCGGCATTTTCATGCTGAGCCAGCCTATCGACGGCCAGCCCGCCAGTTGCGGCAATGGCTCGACGATCGGATTCGCTGCGGAAAACCCGGAACAGGCCGACGCCTGGCACCAGGCCGGTCTCGACAATGGCGGCACAGCGATCGAGGATCCTCCCGGCGTGCGCGAGAATAACGGCATGAAGCTTTACCTCGCCTATCTGCGCGACCCCGCCGGCAACAAGGTGTGCGCGATGCACCGGATGGGCTGAGCCCCGAAAGAAACCGGCTGGCATTTCGCGCATGATCGGCTAGCTTCCACCCCGTGACGAACGACCGCACAAAAGGCGGCGACGAACAGGGGGTGGAAGATGGCCGAAGGCGCCGAAGACAAAGATTATGCCACACGCGAGAATGAGCGGGGCTATTGGCGCGCCAATATCCGCCTGCTCGTCACGCTGATGAGCATCTGGTTTCTCGTGTCCTTCGGCGCAGGCATCCTGTTTCGCGATTTCCTCGACCAGTGGAGCCTTGGCGGTTACCCGCTGGGCTTCTGGTTCGCCCAACAGGGTTCGATCTACGCCTTTATCGCACTGATCGTCATCTATGTTCGCCAGATGCGGCGGATCGAAAAGCGGTTCGGGCTCGATGATGAGTAGAGCTATCCCCCCGAAATCCGATTGGGCTGAGCGTGTCGAAGCCCTGTCCTTTCTTTTCCGTCACCGAAAAGTAAGAACAACCCTTCGACAGGCTCAGGGTAGTCGGTGTGTTGGGATGGCGACATGACCACCCAGACCCTGATCTACCTTTTCGTGGGCGCGTCCTTCGCGCTCTATATCGGTATCGCCATCTGGTCCCGCGCGGGTTCGACGTCGGAATTCTATGTCGCGGACGGCCATGTGAACCCGGTCGTCAACGGCATGGCGACAGCGGCGGACTGGATGAGCGCGGCGAGCTTCATCTCGATGGCCGGGCTGATCGCTTTCCTCGGCTATGACGGCAGTGTCTATCTGATGGGCTGGACGGGCGGCTATGTGATGCTCGCCCTGCTGCTTGCGCCCTATCTGCGCCAGTTCGGGCAATATACCGTCCCCGATTTCATCGGCGCGCGCTATTATTCCAAAGCCGCGCGCGTCGTCGCCGTGGTCTGCCTGATCTTCATCAGCTTCACCTATATCGCCGGGCAGATGCGCGGCGTCGGCATCGTCTTTTCGCGCTTCCTGGAGGTGCCGGTCGATCTCGGCGTGATCATCGGCATGGGGATCGTCTTCGTCTATGCCGTGCTCGGCGGTATGAAGGGCATCACCTACACCCAGGTCGCGCAATATTGCGTGCTGATCTTCGCCTATATGGTGCCGGCCTTTTTCATCAGCTTTCTCGTCACCGGCAATCCCGTTCCGCAGATCGGGCTGGGGAGCGAAGTCGCCGATGGCTCGGGCATGTATGTTCTGGAAAAACTGGACAGCACGCTGACCGATCTCGGCTTCACCGCCTATACGGATGGCTCCAAGTCGATGATCGACATTTTCTGCATCACGGCTGCCTTGATGATCGGCACGGCGGGCCTGCCGCATGTGATCGTCCGCTTCTTCACCGTGCCGAGCGCGCGGGACGCCCGCAAATCGGCGGGCTGGGCGCTGGTTTTCATCGCCCTGCTGTACACGACAGCCCCGGCGGTCGGCGCGTTCGCCCGGCTCAATTTCGTCGATACGGTCAACGAAACCGCCTATGCCGACGCCCCCGAATGGTTCACCAACTGGGAAGCGAACGACCTGATCGCGTTCAACGACCGCAATGGCGACGGCATCATGCAATATCGCTCGGGCGACGCCTTTGCCGGTGCTCCGGCCTTTACCGAAGAGCGCGGCGCATCGGGCGAGCGGCTGGTGTCCAACGATCCGGCCCAAGGCGAAAACGAAGTCTATGTCGACCGCGACATCATGGTGCTCGCCAATCCGGAAATCGCGCGACTGCCCGGCTGGGTGATCGCGCTGGTTGCGGCGGGCGGCCTGGCCGCTGCGCTTTCCACGGCGGCAGGGCTGCTCCTCGTGATCTCCTCCTCGATCAGCCATGATCTGCTGAAGCAGACCTTCCGGCCGCAGATTACCGAGAAAGGCGAGCTGATGGCCGCGCGTATCGCCGCCACTGCCGCGATCCTCGTCGCCGGCTATCTCGGCATCTATCCGCCGGGCTTCGTTGCGCAGGTCGTCGCCTTCGCATTCGGTTTGGCGGCGGCTTCGCTCTTCCCGGCCATCTTCATGGGCATCTTCTCGAAGCGTATGAACAAGCATGGCGCGATCGCCGGAATGCTGACAGGCCTCGCCTTCACCTTCCTCTACATCGCCTATTTCAAGCTTTGGAATCCTGACGCCAATGTCGCGGCCAACTGGTGGTTCGGCATCTCGCCCGAGGGGATCGGCGTGATCGGTATGCTGCTCAATTTCGCCGTCGCAATCGCCGTCGCCTCCTTCACCAAATCGCCGCCGCTCGAGATTCGACGGCTGGTCGATTCAATCCGCGTGCCGCGCGGGGCAAGAGATACGCAAAGATGACATATGATTTCGACGCATGGCGGGCGCGCTCGCCCTATTATGACGAAAGCCATGACGCGCTGGCCGAAAGCGTCCGCCGGTTCGTGGAACGCGAGGTCGAACCGCATATCGACCAGTGGGAAGCGGATCGCCAGCTCCCGCGAGAACTGCACAAGAAGGCGGCGGAAGCCGGCATATTGGGCCTCAACTATCCGGAGGAATATGGCGGCCATTCGGAAGGCTTCGATATCTTTCATGGCATGGTGGTGACCAACGAACTGGCCCGTGTCGGCGCCGGCGGCCTGGGCGCGTCCCTGATGACCCACGGCATCGGCCTGCCACCGATCCTCGCCATCGGCTCCGACGCGCTGAAAAAGCGGATCGCCCCTCCCGTCCTTGCCGGGGACGAGATCATCGCGCTCGGCATTACCGAGCCGTCAGGCGGGTCCGACGTCGCCAATCTCAAAACCCGCGCGGTTCGCGACGGTGACGAATATGTCGTCAATGGCCAGAAGATGTTCATCACCTCCGGCATGCGCTGCGATTATATGACGACCGCCGTGCGCACGGGCGGAGACGGCGCAGGCGGTATTTCGCTACTGCTGATCGAGATGGACCGGCCCGGCGTCAGCCGCACCGCGCTGGAAAAGATGGGCTGGCACTGCTCGGACACCGCCGCGATCTATTTCGACGATGTCCGCGTGCCGGCCGAGAATCTGATCGGGCAGGAAAATAGCGGTTTCATAGGCATCATGCGCAACTTCAATCGCGAGCGGCTGGGCCTGGCCATGGGCTGCTGCGCCTTTGCGCGGGTGTGCCTCGAAGACGCAGCCAGATGGGCCCGGGAGCGCGAGACCTTCGGCAAGCCGCTGGCCGGGCACCAGGTTATCCGCGTGAAGCTTGCCGATATGGCGAGGCGGATCGGCGCGACCCAGGCCTGGGTCGATCAATGCGCCTGGGCCGAACAGGAAGGCAAAGGCCAGCCCGCCGATTTCGCAATGCTCAAGGTGCAGGCGACGGAGATGCTCGAACGGGTTGCACGCGATGCCGCTCAGGTGCTTGGCGGCGCTTCCTATCTGCAGGGATCGAAGGTGGAGCGCATCTATCGGGAGGTCCGCGTCAATGCGATTGGGGGCGGATCTGAAGAGATCATGCTCGATCTTGCCGGACGGCAACTGTTCGGCGGGAACCGCTAGGCAGCCCAGAGAAGCGGTTTCGCGATCATCAGCCAGAAAACGCCGAGCAGCGCGATAAAGGCCGGCCAGCCGAGGATGAACCAGAGGCGCATGGCGCGGTGGTAATCGGCGCCCAGCGGACCGCCCGTTTCAGCCGCCGTCTGCGCCAGCCGCTGTGCCCTGATCTGCAAGCCCACAACCGGTGCCCAGCAGGCAAAGGCGATCGCATAGAGCAGATAGGTGGCCAGCAGCCAGCTCTCGGTCAGCGAATAGCCGGCCATAGAGACGAGCGCGACGCCGCTGGCGGGCTGCACCACGCCGCTTGTGCCGGTAAAAATCCAGTCGGCGCGGACGACCATCCGCCCCACGCTGGCGATCGTCGCAGGGTCGCGCGTCAGATGGGCGTTGAGCAAGTACCAGGCCGTCCCTGCCCCGAAGCCGAACAGGATCGTGGAGCTGAGAATATGCACCCATTTTACGAACAGGTAGGGATCCATCAGCGTCTGTCTCCGATCGCGCCATATATGAGGATGGCGACTAGGATAGGAATATTCTTGAGCAGCGGGCCCAGCGGATCGAGCCAGAGATGGGGGAGCGCGAAGCCGATCACCAGCGTATAGCCCATCACCGTCACCAGCTGCGCAAGCGTGGACCAGCGCGCACGCCGATCCAGAATCAGCAAGGCCGCAATCCCGAGATCGAGAACGCTGCCGCCAATCCGAAGCGGGTCAGCCAGAGACACCGGCCAGCCAAGCGAACGCACAAGCTCATCCGCCTGCGCCGCTCCATGGAAAAATCCGAGCAACGCAGACGCGACCCACATCAGTACCAACGCGGTTTTCAGGGCCGGCGCGAGAAAGAACAGCCGCGCATGCCAGCGATCCTGCACCTGGGCTGGCCTGTCGCGCAGCGCCGTTTCCAGGCTACGGGGTTCAAATCCGATCGCACTTGCGAACCCCTTGCTGTCTCCGGCGTTGCCGGCGATCATCTGAACCAGGCTGTTGGTCGCCATCGGCCCATCTCCCAGCAGGTCGCCCGTCCGGCCGAACAGACGCATGACCGGCATCGGGATCGCAATGAAACGCGCCCGCCCGAAGCCCAGCCATGCGCGATATCGCGCCAGCATCTCGCGCAGCTCCATCGTCTGCGGCCCCACAGGTTCAAGCGTCCGCCCCGCAAAACCATCGTCTTCGCAGGCGATGCGGACCGCCCGGGCAAGATCGCGAACATGGATCGGCGTGAAGGGAAAATCACCCTTGCCCGGTATCGGTACACAGGCGGGCAGGCCGGCCATGCCGCGCATCAGCGATGTGCCGCCATAGCTGCCATCGCCATAGACAAGCGACGGCCGCAGGATCGTCCAGTCCAGGCCTGACGACCGCAAAGCCGCCTCCCCGTCGAGTTTGGACCTCGCATAGTCGGTCGGCACGTCTGGCCGCGCGCTGATCGCGGACAGGAGGACAACGCGCCTGACCCCCGCATGCACCGCGGCGGCGTACAGCGCTTTCGGCATCGCCTCATGCACTGCGGACATGGCCCGTCCCCGGAGCAGCCCGGCGGCATTCACGATAAGGTCTATGCCTTGCAGATGGGTAGCCCAATCGGCCTCGTTCAGCGCGGTAGCCAGATCCATCCCGACAAATTTCGCGCCGGGAAAGGCCTCGGCCAGGCCGTCTATCTTCCGGACGACGGCAACCGCTTCATGCCCGTGAGCGAGCAGCTCGGACAGTATATGCCGTCCGATAAAGCCGTTCGCGCCCAATAGCATGATCCGCATCAAGTCCCCCCTTCGGCCTTGTCTGCTAGCATTGTCGCCATTCGCGGTCACCCGGTTCTGGCCGTTTTTGGCGGAGCGGAGCAT
>JBPOET010000126.1:0-5690 GCA_051251675.1 Parasphingopyxis sp.
CGGCGGCCAAATCTGGGGTGTGCGCGATCGTGTCCGCGCCATGCGGCAGGGCCAGTCCTCGAACAGGTTGACCATATCGGCGCCGCGCGATTTCAGCCGTTACTGGCTGCTTCCCCGACTGGCTGAGTATGGCAAGACCGATCCCGATCTACGCTTTCAGCTGATCGCCAGTGACGAGCCACTGGATTTTACCGAGGCCAATCTCGACCTGGCGATCAGGCTCGCTGACGGACCGGGCGACCATATGGGTGTCAAACTTGGCGAGCCGGAGGCCGTGTGGGTCGGCGAAGGCGAAACCATCTGCTGGGAAGGCGGCAGGGCGGACGAAATCCGGTTGATCGTGGCCGATGCAGGGCTGGCGCTGGAAGCGGCTATGGCGGGAATTGGCAAGGCGCGCGTCCCGCGACTGCTGGCCGAGGCCGCGGGCGCTGAAATCGGCGCGAGCGAAGAGGCGCAGCGAACCTATTGGCTGATGGCGCCGCTGCCGCAATGGCGACAGAAAAAGGTGCGTGATCTGGTGGCCGCGCTCACCGCCTGATGGCCGAACTGCCGATACTGAGGACGGAGCGTCTCGTCTTGCGGCCCCTGACGGTCGACGATGCGGAGGCCATGCACCACTTCTTTTCCGACGAGAAAGCGATGACCTGGTGGTCGAGCGGTCCGCATGTCTCGCTTGAAGAGACAAGAGCCTATGTCCGCGTCAATGCGACCGATTCCAAATATCTGACATGGGCAACAACCGAAGATGGCGGCGAGGCGCTAGGCTGGGTCTGTCTGATTCCAGGGCGCGAAGGAGTCGCCGAAATCGGCTATAATCTGCGGCGCAGCCATTGGCGAAGGGGCTATGTTCGCGAGGCCGTCGCGCGGATCGTTGACCATGGTTTCTCGGAGCTGGGATTGCACAAGGTCAATGCCGATACCGATCCCGACAATGCTGGATCAAATGCGCTTCTCGAGAGTCTGGGCTTTCGGCGCGAAGGCTATCTGCATGATGAGTGGATGACCCATCTGGGTGCGCGCGACAGTATAATCTGGGGCCTGCTCGAGCGTGACTGGAGTCCGGTCTAGGCGTCGATCGCCTCTTCATCCAGCGCCGAAGCATTTTCCTGGATGAAGGCAAAACGATGCTCGGGGTGCTTGCCCATAAGCCGGTCGACAAGATCTTTCACACCGGCCTGCTGTTCATATTCTCGCGGTAGTGTCACACGCAGAAGGGAGCGGGTTTCCGGGTCCATCGTGGTTTCGCGCAATTGCTTCGGATTCATCTCGCCCAGCCCCTTGAACCGCGCCACATCCACTTTCTTGCCCTTGAAAACGGTCGCTTCGATTTCAGCGCGTTCGGTGTCGTCCTGTGCGTAATGGCTCGTGCCGCCGGCGGTCAGCCGGTAAAGAGGCGGACGGGCGAGAAAAACCCGCCCGGCCTTAACGATTGGCCCCATCTCCTGAAAGAAGAAGGTCATCAGCAGAGTGGCGATATGGGCACCGTCGACATCGGCATCGGTCATGATGATGATGCGTTCGTAGCGCAGTTGCTCGGGGTCGCAATTTTCACGGATGCCGCAACCCAGGGCCAGGCTGATGTCCGCTATTTCCTGGTTGGCCAGGATTTTCGCCGCGGTCGCCGATGCTACATTCAGGATCTTGCCGCGGATCGGCAGGATCGCCTGTTTTTTCCGGTTGCGGGCCTGTTTGGCCGATCCTCCGGCGCTGTCGCCTTCCACAATAAACAATTCGGTACTTTCGGGCCCGGCCTCCGAGCAATCCGTCAATTTGCCCGGTAGGCGCAGTTTGCGCGCACTGGTCGCCGTCTTGCGCTTGACCTCTTTCTCGGCCTTGCGCGCCAGCCGTTCGTCCATCCGCTCCATCGTATAGGTCAGCAGCGCCTTGCCGCGGTCCATATTGGCGGTGCAGAAATGGTCGAAATGGTCGCGCACGGCATTTTCAACCAGCTTGGCTGCTTCGGGGCTGGTTAGCCGGTCCTTGGTCTGGCTTTGGAATTGCGGATCCTTGAGGAAGACGGAAAGCATCAGCTCGCTGCCTGCCATCACATCCTCGGCGGTGATGCCCGAGGCCTTCTTGTTGCCGACCAGTTCGCCAAAAGCCCGTATCCCTTTAACCAGCGCACCTCGCAGGCCCGCCTCATGGGTGCCGCCGTCGCGTGTCGGGATCGTGTTGCAATAATAGCTGTAGGCGCCGTCCGAATAGAGCGGCCAGGCAACCGCCCATTCCACCGATCCCTGTCCGTCCGGGAAATCCTGCTTGCCGGAGAAAAAATCGGTCGTCGCGCAGGCGCGTTCGCCGACTTCTTCCGCGAGATGATCGGCGAGGCCGCCGGGGAACTGAAACACCGCCTCTGCCGGCGTATCGTCCTTGATCAGGCTTTCATCGCATTTCCAGCGAATTTCGACGCCGGCGAACAGATAGGCCTTGGAGCGTGCCAGCTGATGCAGCCGGGCCGGTTTGAAGCGGGCCTTTTCGCCGAAAATCTCGGTATCCGGGATGAAGCTGATCGTCGTACCGCGCCGATTGGGCGTATCGCCGACCTTGTCGAGTTTGGAGGTCGCGTGACCTTTCGAGAATCCCTGACGGAAGACTTCCTTGTTGCGGGCGACCTCGACCGTCGTTTCCGAGGACAGCGCGTTGACGACGCTTACGCCGACGCCGTGCAGTCCGCCGGAAGTCGCATAGGCCTTGTCGGAGAATTTGCCGCCCGAATGGAGCGTTGTCATGATGACTTCCAGAGCCGATTTGCCCGGGAATTTGGGATGCGGGTCGATCGGGATGCCCCGGCCGTTATCGCTGATCGTCAGCCGGTTTCCGGGCTCCAGCGCAACTTCGATGCGGCTCGCAAAGCCGGCCACAGCCTCGTCCATCGCATTGTCGAGCACCTCGGCTGCCAGATGGTGGAGCGCGCGGTCGTCGGTGCCGCCGATATACATGCCCGGCCGACGCCGGACAGGCTCAAGCCCCTCGAGCACCTCGATAGAGGACGCGTCATAGCCATCGGATGAGCCGCCGCCCGAATTGCCTGCGAAGAGATCGGTCATGGGATTGATATAAGAATCGCGGAGTCGCTGCGCTAGCGCTCGGTCGGCGACTTATCCCCAACATCGCGCCATGGCTGGCCGACAAAGCGCTTCCAGCGATCGCGAAAGCCCCACAGATAGCCGATCCGGCGTTCGGCGATGCCGGGCAGGCTGAGGGGATCGAGCCCGGTCCAGGGAAGATAGGGATTGCGCCTCCCATAGGCCCAAATCTCGACGCGGGTAGAGGGGCGGACGGAGGGGCCGCGCGCATGAAAGCCGAACGTGTCGCCAACCACCAGCGTGTTCGCAGGAACGGCGAAGGCGCGGGGCTCCGGCAGACCGAGTCCGGGCAGTTCGTCGCGCGAAACGCGGAACGATCCGCGCGAAGACAGCCGGTCGACGCCCTCTGGTGCCTTGATGCTCATTTCTTTTTCCCAAGCAAGCCGTTCGGGAGTCAGCCTGTGCGAGCCGGGGACGTAGCAGAACGGTCCCTCATCCTCGGCGACATCGGTCAGGAACAGCCACGCCTTGACCGTTGGGTGGAATGTGTCGGCATGCAGATGGGTTTGCGGATCGGGATCGGCCTGGCGGACATGGGAGAGGATCGCCTGGATATAGGTGAGCGGTTCCTGATCGAAGCTCCCGGCGTAGCGGATCAGGCCGCGCCAGTCGGGGTTTTGGAGCAGGGCCCGGGCTTCCGGAATCTCGCGCAGAAGCTCTGGCCCGATGGCAAACCGCCGGGTGATCGTATCGCCCTGTACCATATCGCGCGCTGGCCCCCGATGGGCGAGAACGGCATCACGGAGCCGTGCAAACTGGTCGGCGGGCAGGAAATCGCGCTTCTCGATGAAACCGTCGCGGTCGAAGGCTTCGCGATCGGCTGGGTCGATCAGCCTGGCCAATCGTTCGCGCCGCTTCCAGGCTAGGGCATGCGCCCGCTTTACCCGCGCCGCATGCAAGCCGCGCGTGTTCAGCCGGTGCGAGCCGAGGATGGGATTCTTGCTGAAATTCTTTGCGCCTGTGGCAAGCTGCGCCAGCCACCATGGGGCAAGAAGATAGCGGGCGGGGTTCATAGGCACGCGAATAGCCCAGAAATGGGATGCTGTGGTAGAGAAACTGCGATGGATGGGCTGAGAAATGTCTTTGGTCGTGTGAAACCGGCGCTGCTGACTTGGCCAAACGGCGTCGGATGGCTTCGCGCAGTGTGGGAGCTGCTCTGGGCGGTACCGGTCGTCCTGCTGTGCGGATGGCTTGGCGGGTTCATGCGATTTACCGTTACCGATGACATGGCGGATTTGGTGATGCTCGCCATCGTAGCTATTTTTGCTCCGGCGATCGGCGAAGAAATACTGTTCCGGGCGACCTTGCTGCCGCGGCCTGAGGAAAGCCGACTTTATGGGAAAGCAATTCTGGTTTCGGTTGTCGCCTTTGTCGCCTGGCACCCCCTTCAGGCGCTTATCTTCGGACCAGGCGTCGTGCCGATTTTTCTCGACCCGTGGTTTCTACTCGCAGTCGCTGTCCTGGGGTTGGCTCTCGCTCGGATTTACCGGGCTACGGCATCGCTATGGCCTTGCGTGCTCGCGCATTGGCTGGTCGTCGTTGGATGGAAAGCCTTTTTCGGCGGGCCGCCGGGTCCGTTTTCCTGACGGATCAGTCGCTTCGTGCCCGCACCCAGTTCAGCGCGCCGGACTCCATTCCCTTGAACTTGGGCGCATCTTTCAGTGGCGCGCACAGCAGCGCTGTGTCCTTGGGGAGCGCCCATTTTACCTGATGATACAGCTTCGAACGCGTGAGATCGCTGTCGATCAGCAGCAACCCCGGCTGGAGCGGAAAATGATCGAGCGCATGCAGCAGCTCTGGCTCTATCTCTCGGTCCGCTTCATGCCAGATGAGATAGAGAACCATTGCCGGTTATGGGTTCAGCGAACCCTTGGACCGCCGAAGGGCAGCGGTGGGGGAGGGCGGCGATCCTTGCGCGGGAGCTGCGCCTGATAGGCGCGGCCGCAATGTTCGACGCAATAGGGAAAGCCCGGGTTCACCGGCTCGCCGCAAAAATGGAAATCCGATTCGCCGGGATGCCCCATCGGCCATTTGCAGACCCGCTCGGTTAGATCGAGCAGGCCGGTCTTGTCTTCATATTCCGGGTCGAGCTTTTCCGGGACGAGGCGGCGCGGCGGCGCGGGCGGCAGAGGCTGCTGATCCGCCGGAGACTGGCGGGTAAATCCACCGGGGCCGATCGAACGATATTGCGGCCCAGAAGGCGGTGCGGGCTTGGCGGCGGCCGGTTCAGCCGCCTTGGGCGGGGCAGGTGGGGCGGCGGGCGCCGGAGCCACGCGCGGCTTGGGCGCTGCCTTTGCCTTGGGCGCGGCTTTTGCTTTGGCTGGCGCTTTCTTCTTGGCCTTGCCGTCCTTTGCTTTCACCGGGGACGGACGCGATTTCAGCCCGAGGCGATGGGCCTTGCCGATTACCGCGTTGCGGCTCACACCGCCGAGGCTTTCCGCGATCTGGCTGGCGGTCATGCCTTTTTCCCACATCGCTTTCAGGTCGTCGATGCGTTCGTCGGTCCAGGCCATTATATTTCCTTCTTCCTTCTAAACCCCATTTGGCTTGCGAGGTTGCGCTGCAGCCGATAGTCGCCTTGGCGGTGTCAGTCCAGCCAATTTC
>JBPOET010000127.1:0-5672 GCA_051251675.1 Parasphingopyxis sp.
CCAGGCAATCGTCCGAGCATAACACTCCGAAACTGGAGCCGGTGTCGTTGGTCGTGCTGGCCAGCGCGATATTGTTCTGGTTGGTGCTTTCCACCGTCCAGGCGCCATATTCCCCAACCTGCGCCGAAGCTGCCGATGCCAGCGTTACCGAAGCCGCCACCAGCGCTGTGCGCATCATGATGCCAAATGTCATGTCATTGCCCCTTGTTCCCCCTGAAGAAGTGCATTCTGCACCGAATGGGCCGCAAGGGCAATTTACCGGAGATGGCGGAAGCGGCGTGGAGGCACCCGATCGGGCATGCCGGGAAAAAATGGTGGACGCACCAGGGCTCGAACCTGGGACCCGCTGATTAAGAGTCAGCTGCTCTGCCAACTGAGCTATGCGTCCACTCTCCCGGAAGAGGCGGCGCGGTTAGCATGATGGGTTGTGCGACGCAACAAAATTTGGGCCTGCGCCCGGGCGATCAGCGCCGCATCCGGTTTTCGCGGTCGATCGACATCAATATGCCGATGCAGATCAGCACGGTGAGCATCGCCGAGCCGCCATAGGATACCAGCGGCAGCGGGATGCCGACCACCGGCGCAAGGCCCATCACCATCATCAGATTGATCGCGAAATAGAAGAAGATGGTGGTCGACAGCCCCGCAGCGGTAAGCTTCGAGAAAGTGCTCTGGGCGTTCTGGCCGACCCGGATGCCCCAGCGGATCAGTAGGGCGAAACCGAGAATCAGGAGCAGGCCGCCAAACAGGCCGAACTCTTCGGCCATGGTCGCGAACACGAAATCGGTATGGCCTTCGGGCAGATAGGAGAGATGGCTCTGGGTGCCGTTGAGGAAACCCTTGCCGAACAAGCCGCCCGAACCGATCGCGATCTTCGACTGGGTGATGTGATAGCCGGTGCCGAGCGGGTCGTTTTCCGGGTTGAGGAAGGTGAGCACGCGGTTGCGCTGATACTCTTCGAGGAGAAACATGAAGGCGAGGGGAACCAGCGCCGCCACCGCCACGGCCCCGCCGATGAACAGCCGCAGGGGCAGGCCGGCGAGAAACATGATCGTCACCCCGGCGGCGACCAGCACGACCGTCGTTCCCAGATCCGGCTGGATCACGACCAGCGCCGCCGGCAGGCCGATCAGCAACAGGGCGGGCCAGATCGCCACCAGCCGCCGCAATTCGCCGGACGGCAATGTGTCGTAGAATTTGGCCAGCGCGAGAATAAGCACGGGCTTCATGATCTCGGACGGCTGGATCGTCATGAAACCGAGATTGAGCCAGCGCTGGCTGCCGCCACCCACCTGCCCGATGATCTCGACGCCGAGCAGGGCCAGCAGGGTCAGCGCATAGACCGGATAGGCGAAAAATTTCCAATGCTCCTCGCGAAAGCGCGAGAGCATGATGGCCATCGCGAAGAAGACCATGAAGCGGACGGCCTGCGAGGCCGCCCAGGGCTGGAGCTGGCCGCCGGCCGCGGAATAGAGGATCGCCAGCCCGAAGCCCGAAATGGCGAGAACCAGCAGGATCAACCGCCATGGCAGCTGGGCGATCTGCTCGGGAACCAGCGAATCCTGGCGCGCGCCGTTCATTCGCCGGTCTCCGGGTCGCGCGATGCGCGATCGGCCAGCGGGTCGCGCAGCGTGCCGGCTTCGGCGGCGGCCTGCCGCGCGCGATATTCGGCTTCCTGCCGCGCCATGCGCGTCGCGATATCGCCGCCCCAGCCTGCTTCGTAGCGTTCGAGCGCCTCCATCGCCTGATCCTGATCGTACAGGAAAGTGAGCACGTCCCGGGCGACCGGATAGGCGGCACCGGACCCGCCGCCATGCTCGATCACGACGGCGGCGGCATAGCGCGGATTGTCAGTGGGAGCATAGCAGACGAACAGGCCGTGATCGCGCAATTCCCAGGGCAGGCTGGCATTGGAGCGCACCCCGCCTGCGCGCTCGGCCATGGTGATTCGGCGGACCTGTGCCGTCCCCGTCTTGCCGGCAAGCTGGACGCCCTCGATGGGCAGGCGCGCACGGCCGGCCGTGCCTGCGCCGTTGACGACATCGCTCATGCCCTGGCGGACGATATCGAAATGCTCGGCGCTGAAATTGAGTGGCGCAGCCCGGGGGGCGGCATTGTCGGCGATGAGATGCGGCGTGAGATTGCGGCCCGATCCGATCCGCGCCGCCATGATGGCGAGCTGCAGCGGATTGGTCAGCATATAGCCCTGGCCGATCGTGGCGTTCACCGTGTCGTATGTCTGCCACGCTTCGCCAAAACGCCGCTGTTTCCATGCGGGATCGGGCACGGTGCCGAAATACTGATAGGGCACGGGGAGGTCCGGGAAGCGTTGCCCCAGGCCGAGAGTGCGGGCGGTCTGCGCTATCGGATCCATGCCGATCCGCACGCCCATCTGATAGAAATAGATGTCGCAGCTCTGGGCGACCGCGCGGTTCATATTGACAGCGCCATGCCCGCCGCGCCGCCAGCAGTGAAAATTGCCGCCGGCAATGCGTGTCCGCCCGGCGCAGTTCACCGTTTCCTCAGGATCGATGCCCTGGCCGAGCAGCGCAAGCGCATTCATCGGCTTTATCGTCGAGCCGGGCGGGTAGAGGCCCTGCAGCGTCTTGTTGCGCAGCGGCACATGATCGTCTTCGGAAAGCATGTTCCATTCGAGATGGCTGATCCCGTCCGAAAAGCTGTTGGGATCGTAGGCCGGCATGGAGGTCATGCAGAGGATGCCGCCGGTCAGCGTGTCGATGACGACGACCGATCCCGATTCCGGACCCAGCCGGCGCGCCGCATATTCCTGCAGCCCGGCATCGACCGTCAGCCGGAGCACGTCGCCGCTCACATCGGGCCGGGTTTCCAGCTCGCGAACAAGTTCGCCGCGCGCGGTGACCTCGGCGCGCCGGGCGCCGGGTTCGCCGCGCAGGCGTTCCTCCATCGTCTGCTCGAGCATGTCCTTGCCGATCTTGAAGCCCGGCACCATCAGGATCGGGTCGCGCGTTTCTTCATAATCCTCGCGGCTCGGCGCACCGACATAGCCGACCAGATGGGCGACCGCCGGCCCCGCGGGGTAATAGCGGGAATAGCCCTGCAGCGGCGCGACGCCGGGCAGGTCGGGCAGACGCACATTGACGGCGGCGAACTGCTCCCATTCCAGTCCATCGGCGACCTGCACCGGCTGGTATCCGGCGGCGTCTTCCAGATCGGCGAGGATCCTCGCGACCTCTTCGTCCGGCAAATCCAGCAGTTCCACCAGCGACGCAATCACGCGGTCCGGATTTTGCAGCCTGTCCGGAATCAGGTCGACGCGGAAGTCCGAACGGTTCATCGCGATGGGCTGGCCGCTGCGGTCGACGATCCAGCCGCGGCGCGGGGGAATGAGGCTCAGCTGAACGCGATTGCTCTCGGACAGCAGCTGCCAGCGCTCATTCTCGGCGACCGAAATCCAGGCCATGCGCGCGCCGAGCAGGCCGGCCACGCCGAGCTGCGCGCCGCCCAGCAGCATCGACCGGCGCGAAAACATGGTCTTGCGCATATTGTCGTTGATCGAAAGCGATCGTCTGCGCTTCACAGAGTGAGCCTCCGCCGGTCGAGGCGCGCGCACAGGCGCAGGCAGAGCGGAAACAGCAGGATGGCGGCGGCAATCTGGGGCAGCAGCGGGGCGAGAACCCATCCTCCGCCGGTAAGTACAGTCAACACCATATCGGCCATGATATAGAAAGTGAGGGCTGCTGTCGCGGCCAGCCAGTCGATCCAGTAATCGCGCCACATCGCCCGGTTTACCGCATAGTCGAGGCTGAGCAGGATGATCGTCCATAACAGCATGCCGCTGCCGATCGGGCTGCCGGTGATCAGATCGTCGAACAGGCCGAAGGGCAGCCCGGCCCAGATCGGCCAGATTTCGGGGCGCAGGAAGCGCCAGGCGAGGAAGATCATAAGCGCGATCGGCGGGAGAAGAGGGGCCTGGGCGATCAGCGGCACCAGGCACAGAAGCGACCCCGCGATCACGCTCGCCGAGGGGATCAGGCTGAGCTGTGCGCGGACCAGCGCCAGGTTTTCGTCCGCCGCATGTAACCGGCTCATTGTGCTTCCGAAAAGCCGGGTGCAAGGGTGTTTTCGCCCGGCCCGGATTCCTGCGGCGTTGTGGTTTCTTCCACCGGCGGTTCATAGGCGGGCTGGACGATGGCGAAGTCCAGCGCTGCCGGATTGGCGAGCGGGGTCGCCAGCGCGGTGTCCCCGAACACCTGGATGATCACGGCCACAGGCACGTTGGGCGGATAGATGCCGCCGGTGCCGCTGGTGACGAGGACATCGCCTTCTTCGAAGGAATTGCGCCCGGCTTCGAGCGAGCGCACTTCGACGCTGCCGTCGCCGCGGCCTGTGGTGAAGGCCGGTGTGCCGTCGCGCGTCAGCCGCACCGGCACGATATTGGACCGGTCGGTGAGGAGCAGGACGCGCGAAGCGGTGCGCCCGCTGTCTATGATGCGGCCGACAAGGCCGTCGGCAGCGCGGACAGGCTGGCCGGACATGACGCCCTGGTTGCGGCCTGCGAACAGCGTGGCCGTGCGGCGGGTGCTGGTGAGACTGGAATTGACGAGCCGGGCCGTGGCCAGCGTTTCGGTTTCGCCCTCGATAAGGTTGACCAGCTCGCGCAGCCGGCGGTTTTCCAGATCGGTCGCCCGGGCTGCGATAAGCCGGCGGCGCGCAATATCGAGTTCGGCGCGCAGATCGGCGTTCTGCCGCCCTGCATTCCACCAGTTGGCGATATAATCGTCGATCCGCCCGCCACTTTGCACCGCGCCGCGTCCGGTAGAGGATATCGGCGCCGTAATGTCGCTCACGCCCCCGCGAATGGAGGCGAAGCCCTGCGGATCGAAAATCGCTATGATGACGAGACCGGCGCCGACCAGCGCCCCCGTGATCGCGACCACATATCCGGCGAACAGGCCGAAACGCGCGCGGCGGGAAAATCCGGGGCGCTTCGATCCTTCTGAGGCCATTTGGCCTTCTCCCTTGGCTTATATGGCCGGACTATCCGGTGCTGAGCACGCCGCGGAACACTTCCTCTTCGAGCGCGCGGCCCGTGCCCAGCGCAACGCAGGTCAACGGATCCTCGGCCACCGTGACAGGCAGGCCGGTCTCGCGGCGGAGCACTTCGTCAATGCCTTCGAGCAGGGCGCCGCCGCCGGTCAGGACGATGCCCTGGTCGACAATGTCGGCGGCAAGCTCGGGAGCGGTGTTCTCGAGCGCGATGCGCACGCCCTCGACAATGGTTCCGACGGGTTCGGAGAGCGCTTCAGCGAGCTGGCCCTGGTTGATCGAGATTTCCTTGGGCACGCCGTTCACAAGATCGCGGCCCTTGATGTGGATCGTCTGGCCCTTGCCGTCCGCCGGCATCAGCGCCACGCCGACTTCCTTCTTGATCCGTTCGGCCGTGGCCTCGCCGATCAGCAGATTATGGTTGCGGCGGACATAGGAGCTGATCGCCTCGTCCATCTTGTCGCCGCCGGTGCGGACCGAGGTCGTATAGGCAAGGCCGCGCAGCGAGAGCACCGCGACTTCGGTCGTGCCGCCGCCGATATCGACGACCATGGACCCGATCGGCTCGGTTACCGGCATATCGGCGCCGATCGCCGCTGCCATCGGTTCTTCGATCAGGAACACCTGGCTGGCCCCGGCATTGG
>JBPOET010000128.1:0-5646 GCA_051251675.1 Parasphingopyxis sp.
GGGTACACTCAATGGGAGGCCGGGCGGGGGTGCGGGCCGGTGCGGCGCCTGAGCGAAGCGAAGGTCTGACACATGACTCCCACCCTCCGCCCCGATCTTGCGATCATCGCCGGTCATGTGCCGGAGCGCGCGCGCGTGCTCGATATCGGCTGCGGCGATGGTGGCCTCATGGCGGCATTGCGGGAAACCAAAAGCGCGGACGCCCGGGGGCTGGAGCTTGACGCCGCCGATGTCGCCACCGCCATGGCGAAGGGGCTGTCGGTGGTGCAGGGCGATGCCGATACCGATCTTGCCGACTATCCCGACAGCGCTTTCGATTATGCAATCCTGAGCCAGACGCTCCAAACCACACGCGCGCCCGACGCGATCCTGGGCGAGCTGCTGCGCATCGCCCCGCGCGCTTTCGTCAGCTTCCCCAATTTCGCCTATTGGCGGGTGCGGGCGAGCCTGATGTTCGGCGGGCGGATGCCGGTCACCGGCGCGCTCCCCCTAAGCTGGTACGCGACCGAGAATATCCACCATGTCACGATAGACGATTTCCACGCGCTGCTCGGCGATCTCGGGATTTCGGTGGAACGGGCCTGGTATCTGAGCGGCAACAAACAGCGCTCGGCGGCGGCCGCGAACCTGCTGGCGGAGCAAGCGGTTTTTTTGCTGGGGCGGTAGGGGCGGATAGCCTTCCCCAACCCGCTCACCCTGAGCCTGTCGAAGCCCTGCCTTTTCTTGCCGCTATCCCCTGAGCGCGTCGAAGGGGCGTCCTGTTTTTCGGCCGTGTCGCCCGCCCGGCCCCTTACCGCTCCGGCGCGTCCCATTCTTCCGGCTCGCCCTGCCGGTCCCTCAGCCGAAACGCCATGCCCAGCGCAACGCCGACGCCGATCGCCACGGTCAGGTCCACCGTCACGGTCAGCACCAGCGTCACCAGCAGCAGGAAGCGGTCGCGCCCGGGCAGCGCGAGATAACCGCGCCATTTGCTGGGTTCGCTCATATTCCAGGCGGTGATGAGCAGCAGCGCGGCAAGCGCGGGCATGGCGAGATGGCCGGCGAGCGGCGCGGCGACCAGCATGACGGCGAGGATGACCAGCGCATGGACGATGCCGGCGACCGGCGTCTTGCCGCCGGCGCGGATATTGGTTGCGGTGCGGGCGATGGCGCCGGTGACCGGCAGACCCGCAAAGAGCGAGGAGGCGATATTGCCCGATCCCTGGGCGATCAGCTCGGCATTGGAGCGGTGCGCGGAGCCGATCATCCGGTCCGCCACCATCGCCGATAGCAGGGATTCGACGCCGGCGAGAAAGGCGATGACCAGCGCCGAGGGCAGCAGTTCCTGGATCCGGGCAAGGGTGATCTCGGGAAGCGCAGGCGCGGGCAGCGTGGATGGCAGTTCGCCGAAGCGCGACGCGATGGTGTCCGCCGGAAGGCCGCCCCACAATACAAGCGCGGACCCGGCGGCGATGGCGACGATCAGTCCGGGAAAGCGCGGCGCAAGGCGGCGCAGCCCCACGATCAGGATCAGCGTTACGAGCGCAACGGCGAGCGCGGGCAGGGACAGGGTATCGCGCGCCGCCCAGAGCGTTTCCATCTTGGCGAAGAATTCCGCCGGGAGCGCCGCCACGCTCAGCCCGAAAAAATCGCCGAGCTGGCTGGCGCCGATGATGATCGCGATGCCGATGGTGAAACCGTGAACCACCGCTTCGGGCACGAAGGCGATAAGCCTGCCGAGGCGGAAATAGCCGGCGATGAGCAGGATGATCCCGGCCATCAGCGTCGCGAGAACCAGCCCGTCATAGCCATGGGCGGCGATGACGCCGAAAACGACGACGATAAATGCCCCGGTCGGGCCGCCGATCTGTACCTTGCTGCCGCCCAGAAGCGAGATGAAGAAACCGCCGACAATCGCCGTCACCAGCCCCTTGGCCGGGTCTGCGCCCGAAGCGATGGCGATGGCCAGGCTGAGCGGCAGCGCGACCAGCGCCACGGTTATGCCGGCCAGGCAGTCCGCCCGGAACAGCGCCCAGCTATAGGATTGCAGGGTGGTTACGATCTTCGGAAGTCTCATGGATAGCCTTGTTCAATCCGTAATCCTGCGGCCGGGATCGCCTCATGCTGAGCCGTTACCATATGCACAGGCCGACGCGCGGGGTTTTTTTACGGCCCGGTCTGCCCGGCGATTGCAGGGATTTATCCTGCCGGGAGCAACATGGCTGATGGTATGGAAATCGATCGCCCTGAGCCCGTCGAAGGGCTGTCCTGCCTTTCGACCGCCAAAGGTAAAGGACAAGGCTTCGACACGCTCAGCCCCAACGGGTTAAGATAGGTTCATGCCCTTCTGGACCTGTTTGCTCGAGGGCAACCCTTGGACACGTGCAGGGTGAGCGGATCGGGGCTCAGGACTAACGGTGTTTCCGGAGAAAGCTGCCTTACCTGGTGCGAAGGGGGATACATGCGAACTGGTTTCAGGGTCCACTTGTCATCCACTATCGTCTTTGCAGATTGCGATATGGATGCTGAAACACGTTCAGCATGACGGGAGTTCGCCCGGAGCGCGCCGAAGCCCTGCCTTTCCGCTATCCCCTCAGCGCGCCGCCGGCCTTTTCGGCCGCTTTGACGATCCGCCCCGAAATCTCTTTCAGCTCGTCTTCGGTAAAGCTTTTCTCGCCGGGCTGCAGCGTCACTTCCACAGCCACCGATTTCTTGCCCTTTTCGACCCCCTCGCCGGTGAACACGTCGAAGATGCGCGCATCGACCAGCAGCTTCTTGTCGGCGCTGCGGACCGAGCGGAGCAGGTCTCCGGCGGGCGTGTCGGTATCGATCAGGAAGGCGAAGTCGCGGGTCACCGCCTGTAGAGCGGGCGGGGTGAAGGCCGGGCGCATATGGCTTGGCGCGCCGCCCTTGCTTCGGGGCAGGGGGATCGCATCCAGATAGAGTTCGGCCGCCATGACGGGGCCGTCGAGATCCAGCGCCTTGAGCGTAGCCGGGTGCAGCTCGCCGAATTCGGCCAGCATGTTTTTGGGGCCGAGGCACAGCCGCCCGGAGCGGCCCGGATGGTAGAGCGGGCTCGCGTCGCCGAAGAGCTGCAGGTTCGCGGTCGGCGCGCCGGCGGCCTCGAGCAGGGCGAGGGCCTCCGCCTTGGCGTCATAGGCGTCGAACGGTGCGCCGCCGCCCTGCCAGTGGCGGGCGTCTTTCGTGCCGGCGAGGATGAGACCCAAGGTCGGGCGTTCGTCTTCTGCCAGATAGCGGCGGCCGATCTCGAACAATCTGATGCTGGCTGCGCCGCGATCCGCATTGCGCTTGGCGGCGGCCGCCAGGCCCGGGATCATCGAGGTCCGCATGACCTTCATGTCTTCGCTGATCGGATTGGCGAGCACCCAAGGTGCTTCGCCGGAGAGCGCGGCTTCGGCCTCGGGAATGAAGCTCCAGGTCACGGCCTCGTTGAGCCCGCGTGCGGCGGCGGCCCGGCGGACCTTGCGTTCGCGCTTCTGCTCGGGCGAGGCGGTCGGCGCGGCGACGCCTTCCTTGCGGGGCAGGGCGGTGGACGGAATGGCGTCGAAGCCTTCGAGGCGCAGCACCTCCTCGACCAGATCGGGCGCGCCGACGATATCGCGGCGCCAGCTCGGCACCGAAACGGCGAAGGGCGCCCCTTTTTCTTTCGGGTCTTCGGCGGTGAAGCCAAGGGCCTCGAGCGAGGCGCGTTGGGTTTCGATGGGGACGGAAAGGCCGCCTAAGGTTGCGCAAAGTTGCGGATCGTACGCGACGGTTCTGGTTTCGAGCGGCGGGGCGCCGGCCTCCACTTTGGCCGAGGCTTCGCCGCCGCAGATATCGAGCACGAGCCGCGTCGCGATGGCCAGGCCGTCGTCCAGAAAGGCCGGATCGACGCCGCGTTCGAAGCGCGCGCGCGCGTCCGACATCAGGCCGAGCCTCTGGCCGGTAAGGGCGATCCGCTCGGGCGCGAAATAGGCGCATTCGATCACGATATCCGTGGTTTCCGGCTGCACGCCGCTATGTTCGCCGCCCATGATGCCGCCGATATCGTGCACCGCATTCTCGTCCGCGATCACGGTCATGCTGCTGTCGAGCGTATATTCCTTGCCGTTGAGCGTGACGACCTTTTCGCCGTCATTGGCGCGGCGGGCGAAGATGGCCTCGCCCAGCTTCGCGCGGTCGTACACGTGCAGCGGGCGGCCATGATCGATCATGATATAGTTGGTGATGTCGACCAGCGCGGAGATCGGCTTCTGGCCGATGGCGCGCAGGCGTTTCTGCATCCAGGCGGGCGAAGGGCCGTTCGAAACGCCCGAAACGGAGCGTCCGAAAAAGGCGGGGCAGCCCTCGGGATCGTCGGTGCGAATCTCGATGGAGCATGGAGAATTTGCTTTTATGTCAGATACTTGTAGCGGTTTCAGCGTTCCGATGCCGGCCGCCGCCAGGTCTCGCGCCACACCGTATACGCCCATGCAGTCTTGCCGGTTGGGGGTGATCGCGATATCGATCACCGGGTCGTCCAGCCCCGCCCAAATCGCGTAACTTTCGCCAACATGCGCCGCCGCTTCGTCGCCCAGATCGATCACGCCCTCATGCGCGTCGGAAAGCTCCAGCTCGCGCTCCGAACACATCATGCCGAAGCTTTCGACATCGCGGATCTTAGCCGCGCCAAGCGTGACGTCGATGCCCGGCACATACATTCCCGGCGCCGCGAAAATCCCGATCATTCCGGCCCGCGCGTTGGGTGCGCCGCACACGACCTGCACCGGATCGCCTGACCCGGTATCGACCTTGAGCAGCTGCAGCTTGTCGGCATTGGGATGCTTTTCCGCCGATACGACCCGGGCGATCCGGAAGTCGCCGATCTGCGCGCCCGGATTTTCTACGCCCTCTACCTCGAGCCCGATCGCGGTCAGCGTTTCGAGAATGGTATCGAGATCGGCCTCGGTATCGAGATGCTCCTTGAGCCAGCCCAGTGTGAATTTCATGCGCCCACTCCCGCGCTCAGTGTCGGTACGTCGAGCACCGAAAAACCATAATGTCTGATCCAGCGCAGATCGCCGTCGAAAAAGGCGCGCAGGTCGTCCATGCCATATTTGAGCATGGCCAGCCGGTCGATGCCGCAGCCGAAGGCGAATCCCTGCCACTCGTCCGGGTCGAGATCGCACGCTTCGATCACGCGGCGATTGACCATGCCCGAACCGAGAATCTCCATCCAGCCGCCATCCTCTTTCGTCGGATCGCCGCCGATGATCCGTTTCCCGTCTTTCAGCGAATAGCCGACATCGACTTCGGCGGACGGCTCGGTGAAGGGAAAATAGCTGGGGCGGAATCGGAGGACGATATCGTCGCGTTCGAAAAAGGCCTTCACGAAGGTCTCAAGCGTCCATTTGAGGTGGCCCATATGGATGTCGCGATCGATGACCAGACCTTCGACCTGATGGAACATCGGCGTGTGGGTCGCGTCTGAATCCGAGCGATAGGTGCGTCCCGGCGCAATGATACGGATCGGCGGCTTTTCGGACGTCATCGTGCGGATCTGGACGGGCGAGGTGTGCGTGCGCAGCATCATCGGCTGTCCATCGCGCTTCTGGTTGTCGCCAAAATAGAATGTGTCATGCATGGCCCGCGCCGGATGCGTTTCGGGAATGTTGAGCGCGGTGAAAT
>JBPOET010000129.1:0-5585 GCA_051251675.1 Parasphingopyxis sp.
GAATGGGGTTATGATAATGGGTTCGATCAAGGCGGCGCGATGGCTGATCGCGAGCCTTGCCCTGCTTGCCGCACCCGCCGCCGCTGAGCGATTCAGCTTCGTCGCGCTTGGTGATACCGCCTATAACCTTCCCGACGATCTACCCCGCTATGACCGGTTGATCCAGCGTATCAACGCCGCCGACCCGGCCTTCACCATCCATGTTGGCGATATCTGGGGCGCACGCCCTTGCACCGAAGAAAGCTATCGCGACACGTTGGGCTGGTTCGATCGCTACGACCATCCGGTCATCTACACCCCGGGCGACAACGAGTGGACGGACTGCCGCCGCGTGGAAATCCTGCGAGCCTTTGCCGGTATCGGCAGCGAGGCAGACAATCGGGAGCTCGCCCAGGCCTTCCAGTTCGAAAATGCTTTTGCGAACTCCAGCTATGTCGATGTGCTGGCCGCATTGACGAATCTACGCTCAATCTTCTTTGCGGAACCGCAAAGCCTCGGAGCCGAACCCATGCCGCTCACACGTCAAGGCGATAGCGGCGGCGATTTTGCCGAAATGGTCGAAAACGCTCGCTGGGAGCGGGACGGCGTCGTTTTCGCAACCGTGCATGTTCCTGGCTCGGATGCCGATTTCCGGATCAACGACGAAGCGCGGTTCCAGGCCTCGGCCCATCGTAACCGGGCCAATATCGCCTGGATCCGGGAAACGTTCGAGCAGGCGGAAGCACAAGGCGCTCCGGCTGTTGTGCTGGCGCTCCACGCGGGAATGTTCGTCGATGGTGAAGGCGATGATTTCACCGGCTCTGCGATACGCGGGGGACGCGCCGGACCCTATGGCTGGATCGTGTTTGCCATTCGCGACTATGCAGCGCGCTTCGGTAAACCCGTATTGCTGATCAACGGCGATTTTCACGATTTCGTGATCGACCGCCCCTTCATGGTAAGTCGAGGCGAAGGCGAAGGCCCCCTCTACGACAATATCACACGGCTGCAGGTTTTCGGCGCACCGCAAATTCGCGCGGTGCGCGTAACCGTCGATACCGACACGCCCTGGATTTTCGGCTTCGAACCGCTTTACACCGAATAAGCCTGTCTAGCTGAACAGAGCGACGCTCTGCATCCCGGCAAGCACGGCGGTTCCGTCCGTCGACCACAGGCCCATTTGCTGGCTGCTGTTGCCGTGGCGGACGAGATCCGATTCGGTGCGCAGCAGCCACCAGCCGTTTTCGGTGACGGGTGCGGGCTCAAGAATATTGGCGAACCAGTTGATCGAACTGACCGGCGCCCCGCGCGACTGCAGCGCCACAGCCGCCGGGGGAAGCGCATCGCCCATGATCATCATCTCGATCATCGGATCGATTCCGTCACGCTCGGCAAGGCGCAGCCAGCGCGTAAAGCGCGGCAGGCCCTCGGCATCCGGATTGCGGCTTTCCCGATACTCGAAATGATGGGTGAAAAATTCGGGCGGGCCGGAGCGCAGGGCGTCGTCGGACGGCGGCGGACCGATATTGGGTGCGTCGTGATGCGCAAAATCGACTTCGGATTCCAGCGCCTGCATGAACACGTAAATCGCGCGCAGCCCCAGCCCTTTGTCGGAGTGGATGTCGGACTGGATAAAGGCCGCCGTCCGCCCGCGGCGCAGCAATTTGGTGGTGACGGTCACCTCGCCGGCAAGCGGACCGATAAACGATATCTGCGCCGAGCGGAGCGGCGGAAGATCGTCTGCCGACTGCTGTGCGGCATGCAGACCGAGCGCAGCGCTGAGCCCGCCATAGGCCGTACGGCCCTGCATCCAGGTCGAGGGAATTTCGACGGTGTACCCTTCACCGGCAGGCGCGAAACTCTCGAGGATTTGTTGAAGATTGGTTGGCATATACTGGTCTCTGAAAATTGCGTGGGTCGAAAGCTGGGCGGGTTTCGTCCGGTCAGGGCCGCGGAATGGCCGCAACGATCGCTTCCGCCTTGGCAAACAGCGCCGGATCGATCTCGAGTCCGCTCGCCGCGGCATTGTCGTCCAGCTGCTCCGGGCGGCTCGCCCCGACAATGGCCGATGCGACATTGGGCTCGCGCAAGACCCAGGCCAGCGCAAACTGCGCCATGCTGCACCCGGCTTCTTCGGCCAGCGGCCTGATCCGGTCGACGGCGCCGATCACCTCGGGCCGCATCAGGCGCTCCATAAAGCCTCCCATATCGTCGCTCGCCGCCCGGCTGTCCTGCGGCGGCGGGCTATCGGCGCTATATTTGCCGGTAAGCACACCCTGGCCGAGCGGCGACCAGACGATCTGCGAGATGCCATTGTCCCGGCAAAGCGGGATGACGGCCTTTTCCGGACGCCGCCAGAGCAGCGAATATTGCGGCTGGCTGGAAACGAATTTCTCGACGTCGGGCGCCATGTCCAGCGCCGCGCGGATATGATCGGGTTCCCATTCGGAAAAGCCTATATAGCGCACCTTGCCGGCCTTCACGATATCGGTCAGCGCCGCCATCGTCTCTTCGAGCGGCGTCTCCTCGTCATAGCGGTGGCACTGATAGAGATCGACATGGTCGGTCCGCAGCCGTTCGAGAGAGGCGTCGATCTGCTGGAGTATCTGTTCGCGGGAAAGGCCGCGATCCGTGTCCGACATTGGGAAATAGACTTTGGTCGCCAGCACATAGCTGTCACGCGGCCGATCTTTCAGCGCCTCACCGATCACGCGCTCCGATGCGCCCCGGCCATAAGCGTTGGCCGTGTCGATGAAGTTGATCCCGAGATCGAACGCCCTGTCGATACAGGCGATGGCCGTGTCTTTCTCGATCCCCACACCGGTCGTGAGCCAGGTGCCCAGAGCAATTTCCGAAACCTGGAGATCGCTCGATCCGAGTTTGCGATATTTCATTATGCTGCACTCCTAAAGCCGTTAGGGCTGAGCCTGTCGAAGCCCGTGTCGCATTCCGAGACGCGCCCTTCGACAGGCTCAGGGCTGGCGGGATGGGTTAAAGCTCTTCTTTCCCCTTGCGGCGCGAGCTGCCGACATCGAGATGCGAGCCGGCATCCACGACGATCGCCTGCCCCGTCATGTGCCGCGAAACATCGTCGAGCAGCGGGACGATCATGTCGGCGATATCCTCCGCCGTCCCGGCGCGCCTGAGCGGCGTCGTTTCCTCGAAATGCCTGTCGATAGCGAGTTTGGCCTCTTCGCCCAGCCGGTTGGTGAACCAGCCGGTTCCGACATAGCCCGGGCTGATCGCATTGACGCGGATTTCCGGCGCGAGCGCGCGGGCCAGCGAATAGGTCATGGTAAGCAATGCGCCCTTCGACGCCGCATAGGCGACCGAAGACCCGATCCCGTAATGCGCGGCGACCGAGGTGACATTGACGATCGCGCCGCTGCCATTCTCCTGCATGGACGGAGCGACGGCACGGATCATTTCGTACGCGCCGACAACGTTGAGCCGGTAGATATCGAGAAAATCCTGCGCGTCGAGCGCGTCGAGATCCTCATGATTGGCGAAGGCAGTCTTGCCGGCATTGTTGACGAGGAAATCGATACGGCCCCATCTGTCGAGCGCGGCCTGGGCCAGCGCGTTCGCCTCGCCCGCGCTGAGATCGGCCTTCACGGCAATTGCCCGATCTCCGTCAGTGCCGCCAATCTCGTCGCGCAACCCTTCGGCGAGGTCCGCGCTGGACACATAGTTGATCACGACCTTCGCGCCGCGTGCAGCGAGCGCACGCACCGTCGCAGCGCCAATGCCCTGACTGCCGCCCGTGACGATAGCGACTTTGCCCGCGAAAAAATCCTCTGCCATCAGTGCGCCGCCTGCTTCGGAAGCTGCCGCGTCACCGGATGGGATGAGGACAGCCCGCCATCGACAGCCAGCGCCTGACCGTTGACATAGCTGGCATCGTCGGATGCCAGGAAGGTGACGGCGCCCGCCAGTTCTTCCGGTTGACCGCCGCGCTTCAGCGGATTGAGCTGTCCGATCTTCTCCAGCTTCCCGGCGTCGCGCGCATAATCGAACACCGGCTTGGTCATGCCGGTTTCGATGATGCCCGGGCAGACCGCATTGATGCGGACATTGCTGCCGGTCATCTGCTGCGCCGCCGTCTTGACGAGATTGATGACTCCCGCCTTCGAGGCGGAATAGGAGCTCGGCCCGGCGCCCGACCGGATACCGGCGACCGACGCCGTGCAGATGATCGCGCCGCCGCCGCGTTTTTCGATCTCCGGCGCGGCATATTTGATTGCGAGATAAGGCCCGATCAGGTTGACGCGCAGCACCTCGGCCCAGCTCTCTGCATCGGAATCGAACAGCCCGCCAGACAAGCCGCCGGTGATACCGGCATTGGCGAAGACGATATCGATCCCGCCATTTTCGGCGATCGCCCGGTCGACCAGCGCCTTCACATCGCTTTCGGAGCCGGCATCCATTTCAACGCCTATCGCGGTGCCGCCATCGGCCTCGATCATCGCGACCGTTTCATGGACGGTCGGCATCTTGTCCGCCGCGATCACCTTGCCGCCTTCCGCCGCGAAGCGCCTGGCGGTCGCTCGGCCGATGCCGGATCCCGCGCCGGTGACGATAATAGATTTTCCTTCGAAGCGGCTCATATGCTTTTCCTCATCTTCGCTTTGTTACCGTTTGGGCTGAGCCTGTCGAAGCCCTGCCCTTTCCTTATGCCGTTGAAAAAGAAGCGCAGCCCTTCGGCAGGCTCAGGGCAAACGGTGATTGGGTGACGCCCTGAGATTGTCATATCGTGCGTCCGCCATCGATGACCATCACCTGGCCGGTCATGAAGGTAGAGGCGGAAGAGGCGAGATAGACGGCGGCGCCCGCAATTTCAGGCGGTTCGCCGATCCGCCCCAGCGGCGTCGTCTCATTTACGAATTTCTCCCGTTCGGGATTTTCCCAGAGGGCACGGGCCATGTCCGTGCGGATCAGCCCCGGCGCGATGCAGTTCACCCGGACATTGTCCGGCCCGAATTCATGGGCAAGGTTGCGCGCCATCTGCATGTCGGCAGCCTTGGAGATACAGTATGTGCCGATATCGACCGAACCCCTGAGCCCGCCGATCGACGAGACGATGATGATCGAGCCCTCTTTGCGTTCCCGCATTTCCGGCGCGACCATCTGGATCAGCCAGTGGTTGGAGAGGATATTGTTGTCGAGGATCTTGCGAAACTGCTCGTCCTCGATCGTCGACATCGGGCCATAATGCGGATTGCTGGCGGCATTGCAGATCAGGATATCGATCCGGCCAAAGGCCTTGCGCGTCTCCGCGACGAGATTCTGGAGATCGTCTTTCGAGGAAATATTCGCCGGCACGGAAATGGCCGTGCCTTCCCCATGGTCCGCATTGATCGCCGCAGCGACGGCATCGCAGGGCTCCTGCTTGCGGCTCGAAATGACGACCCTTCCGCCATTGGCCGCCAACTCTCCGGCGGTCGATTTGCCGATCCCGCGCGAAGATCCGGTGATGATGGCGACTTTGCCGTCGAGATTGAACTGAGACATATGCTCTCCTCAAAACCGGCTGGGCTGAGCCTGTCGAAGCCCTGTTCTTTCCTTTTGCACCGTTGAAAGAGAAGTGCAGCCCTTCGACAAGCTCA
>JBPOET010000013.1:0-15058 GCA_051251675.1 Parasphingopyxis sp.
CATCACACCGAACCGGCTGTTCGTTACGGTATTGGTGATCGCCGCGCGGTCTCCACCGTAAAGCCAGATTGTATCCCGCAGATTGGGCGCGCCCTGGGTCCGGTCGCCGCCGCCATTTTCACCATGGCAGACCGCGCAATTGGCCGTGTAGAGTTCCGCACCCCGCGCCGATGCAGCACTCACTTCTTCCGCTCCGCTCAATGTGCGGACATGGGAAACGACATCGGCAATCTGGCGGTCGTTCAATATACCGTCCGCGCCGAATGCAGGCATTTGCGAAATACGGGTTTCATCATGATCCGGATTCCGGATGCCATGGATTAGCGTGTATTCGATGGCGCTAATGTCCCCGCCCCACAGCCAGTCGTCGTCATTGAGGTTGGGATAACCCGTGCTGCCCGCAGCCCCCGAACCATGGCACTGTACGCAATGCACGATAAAGGCGGAGCGTCCGCCCTGCACCGCTGTTTGCATCAGCTGCTCATCGGCAGGCAGGTCTTCGATGGATATCTCGGCGATCGCGTCGCGCAGCGGCGCGCGCTCTGCCTCCACGGCAGCCAGGTCCTCAGCCAGTTCGGCGCGGCTCGAATAACCGAGCACCCCCTGGGTTGCGCTGTTGATCAGCGGCCAGGCCGGATAGGCGACGGTATAGGCCGCCGCCCAGATGATGCAGGCATAGAATATGATCAGCCACCAGCGCGGCAGCGGCGTATCCAGTTCTTCGATACCGTCCCACTCATGACCGACAAAGTCGGTGCCAGTGGGTTCGTCGACGCGTTTGTCAGCCATCGTTCTCACTCTCGTCGAAAATCATATTTGCGGCGTCTTCATGATGTTGCTTGGCGCCCGGGCGGAATACCCAGAGGGCAAAACCGATCCACACAAGGACCATGAACAACAGGCCCCAACTGTCGGCAAAATGGCGAAAGGCTTCGTAGCTCATCGTGCTTCCTCCTGGGCCGCCGCCGCCTCGAAATCGACCAGGGTGCCGAGCATCTGAAGATAGGCGATCAACGCGTCCATCTCCGTCAGCATTGCCGGATTGCCGTCAAAATCGCGTATCTGGACATCGCCATAACGCTCACGAAGGCCGCTCGCATCGCCGAATACATCGACCTGCGCCGCAAAATCGGCTTCCGCATTTTCGATCATTGCCTCATCGTAGGGAACGCCGATCGAGCTCAGCGCGCCGAGGTCTCCGCCAATATCCTCGAAGTCGATTTCGCGGGTCGCGAGAAACGCATAGGGCGGCATGATCGACTCCGGAACCACCGAGCGCGGATCCGTCAGATGCTGGACATGCCATTCATCCGAATAGCGACCGCCGACGCGGGCAAGATCCGGCCCCGTCCGTTTCGATCCCCACTGGAAGGGGTGATCGTACATGCTCTCCGCCGCCAAGCTGTAATGGCCGTAGCGCTCTACCTCGTCGCGGAACGGACGGACCATTTGACTGTGACAGGTATAACAGCCCTCGCGGATATAAACGTTCCGTCCGGCCAGTTCGAGCGGCGTATAGGGCCGTACACCCTCCACTTCCTCTACCGTCGA
This sequence comes from Parasphingopyxis sp., assembly GCA_051251675.1. Classification (GTDB taxonomy): domain Bacteria; phylum Pseudomonadota; class Alphaproteobacteria; order Sphingomonadales; family Sphingomonadaceae; genus Parasphingopyxis. The sequence goes on from JBPOET010000013.1 coordinate 1,552, forward strand.
GTCGATGTAGAATAGCGGTGCAATCTCGACGATACCGCCGATCGCCACGGTAATGAAAGCACCGATAGCAAGCAGGGTGACGTTGCGTTCGAGCTTTTTGTGATCGAAAAATCGGGATGCCATGTCTCGCGTCCTTATTCGGCTGGAACGGTTTGCGGGGAGACGATCGGGCGATCCTTTTCGGGATCGAAGGCCGCGTCACTCATCGGTTTTTCTGTCCGGCTGCGTCCGGCGATCGTCTGCCAGACATTGTAGGTCATAACGATGGCCCCAGCGAGATAGAGGAGACCGCCCGTAGCCCGGATCAGATACATCGGGTGCATTGCAGCGGTAACCTCGGAGAAGGCGTAGACCAGATAGCCATCCGCTCCATATTCCCGCCACATCAGGCCCTGCATGATGCCGGCGACCCACATCGAGGCGGCGTAGAGAACAATCCCGACCGTCGCGAGCCAGAAATGCCAGTTCACCATGCGCAGGCTGTAGAGCCGTTCGCGCGCCCATAGACGTGGCACCAGATAGTAGATGGCTGCAAAGGTGATCATGCCGTTCCAGCCGAGCGCGCCCGAATGCACATGGCCGATTGTCCAGTCGGTATAGTGCGAGAGCGAGTTGACGGCCTTGATCGACATCATCGGCCCTTCGAAGGTGCTCATGCCGTAAAAGGCAAGCGCCATCACCATCATGCGGATGATCGGATCGGTGCGGATCTTGTCCCAGGCGCCGTTGAGCGTCATCAGACCGTTGATCATGCCGCCCCAGCTCGGCATCCACAGCATGATCGAGAACACCATGCCCAGCGTCTGCGCCCAGTCTGGCAGCGCGGTATAATGAAGATGGTGCGGACCTGCCCAGATATAGAGGAAGATCAGCGACCAGAAGTGGATGATCGACAGCCGATAGCTGTAGACCGGACGCTCAGCCTGTTTCGGCACGAAGTAATACATCATGGCCAGAAAGCCTGCGGTCAGGAAGAAGCCGACCGCATTGTGCCCGTACCACCATTGCGTCAGTGCATCCTGCACACCGGCAAAAGCCGAATAGCTTTTCGATCCCATGAAGCTGACCGGCACGGCCAGATTGTTGACGATATGAAGCATCGCGATCGTCAGGATGAAGGCGAGGAAGAACCAGTTGGCCACATAGATATGCGGCTCCTTGCGCTTCGCGATCGTGCCGATGAAGACGATCGCATAGGCGACCCAGACGATCGTCAGCCAAAGATCGACATACCATTCGGGCTCTGCATATTCGCGGCTTTGCGTAATGCCGAGCAGATAGCCTGTGGCCGCCAGCACGATGAATAGCTGGTAGCCCCAGAAAACGAAGCGGGCGAGACCAGGGAAGGCAAGCCTCGCCCGGCAGGTGCGCTGGACGATGTAAAAACTCGTCGCAATCAGCGCATTGCCTCCAAAGGCGAAAATAACGGCCGACGTATGGAGCGGACGCAGCCGCCCGAACGTCGTATATTCAAGGTTGAGGTTGAGAACCGGAAAGGCGAGCTGGAGCGCAATATAAAGCCCGGCTAGAAATCCCGCCATGCCCCAGAAAACGGTTGCGATAACGCCCCAGCGCACCGGATCGTCGTCATACCGGCTCTGGTCGGGCTTGGGCGCGCCTCCCCTGGCAAGGGCGGCGAAATCCGCCTTGTTGGCAATCACGAATGTCGCGAGCAGGGCCGCCGCGACCACGATCCACATATGAACGGCAAAACCGCTATCGGCGGCCGAAGCTGCAGCCACAAATGCGAGAAATGCGACCAGCAGCAAGCTGCCGACCTTCATTGTCAGAGTTTCCATGCGCCCTTCCCTTGCTAAAGCGTGCCCCGCCACTAGGGGACAATGTTGGGCTCCTTTTTGATCGGGATCAAGAAGCTGCCCTGAATGCAATCAATGAGCCTTTAGGCGGCGCGATTGCATTTTGGTACCCCGCCGACAGTCGTCGGGGTAATTTGTGCTATTGCGGTCTTCCGGCGGAACATCATCAGAAAAATATCAAAATTTCTGGCGCTTTCGCCATGTCTTTTGTCAATGGGTCAGGCGATCGCCCGAGAAGGCGGTTCTGATGAGGAAACGCAGCGCGAGGTCGTCGAGAATCGGATTGTCCGTTTGCTCTACAACCCCGAAACCGGCGTAATGGCGGAATAGCGGCGAGGCCCTAATGGAAGTCTCGCGATTTCGGGAGGATGCGTACATTACGCGGATGCCCCCGCCCGCGTGGAATTTGGGGATTCCTGATTTCATCGGCAGGCGACAATTCCGGTTCCACGCCCTGCCCGTCGGATAGCCTGTCGAGTGCGTCTGTACGGTCAACGACATGCGTCGCCATCAGGTGCACGACGCCTTCCGCGCTCCGCTGTATCTCGCCATGGATCTCCATCAGCCGGGAAGCCATCACCGCACGGCGCGACCGCTCCAGATGCCGGGCCCAGAGCAGCGCATTGACGATGCCGGTCTCGTCCTCGATCGTGATGAAGATCGCATTGCCCTTGCCCGGGCGCTGGCGGATCAGAACCACACCCGCCGCACGGACCTGTTTGCCGTTCTTCGCGGCGTTTGCCTCTGCGCAGCTCAATATCCCCTCGCTTTCGAAAAGGGGTCGCAGGAACGCCATGGGATGGCCTTTCAGCGAGAGCCGCACCGTCTGATAATCGGCGACAACATGCTCGGAAAGCGGCATTGCGGGGAGTTTCGGATCGGGTTCTTTCCGAAGCTCACGCCGGTCTGCAGCGGCGAAAAGCGGGAGCTCGCCGCCCGGCATGCGGCGGACCTCCCAGAGGGCGTCGCGCCGGTCCTTGCCGATCGAGCGGCAGGCATCGGCATCGGCAAGCAGACGGAGTGCACGGCGAGGGAGGTTTGCGCGGCGCGCGAGATCCTCCATCGTAATGAATGCGCCTTTCTCCCGGGCTTTCTCAAGTTGCTGGGCCCATTCCGCCCGGAATCCGTCAATCTGGCGAAAGCCGATGCGCAGGGCGAGGTCGGCACCCAAAGGCTCAAGGCTGTTGTCCCAGTTGCTGGCGTTGATATCGGGCTCGCGCACCGCGCCGCCATGCTCCCGCAGGTCGCGTACAAGCTGGGCGGGCGCGTAAAAACCCATGGGCTGGGAATTGAGCAAGGCGCAGGTGAACACCGCCGGATGATGACACTTGATCCAGCTCGACACATAGACGAGCCGGGCGAAGGATAATGCGTGGCTTTCGGGAAAACCATAACTGCCAAATCCCTCTATCTGCCGGAAGCAGCGTTCGGCGAAATCGCGCTCATAGCCGCGCGCGACCATACCCTCGACCATCTTTCTCTCGAACTGGTCGATCGTCCCGACATTGCGGAAGGTCGCCATGGCGCGGCGCAACCGGTTGGCATCTTCGGGCGAAAACCCCGCCGCGACGATGGCAAGCTTCATGGCTTGCTCCTGAAACAGCGGGACGCCCATGGTCTTGCCGAGCACGGTTTTCAGCTCATCCGGATCATGCGGCGTATTGGGGGACGGGAAAACAACCTTCTCGATCCCCTGCCGCCGCCGCAAAAAGGGATGTACCATATCGCCCTCGATCGGCCCGGGGCGGACGATCGCTACCTGGATGACAAGATCGTAAAACACCGCTGGCTTGAGGCGGGGCAACATGTTGATCTGCGCCCGGCTTTCCACCTGGAAGACGCCGATGCTGTCGCCCTTTTGCAGCATCTCGTAAACCGCTTCATCCTCATGCTGGATCGTATCCAGCTCATAATCGCCGAGCCCGTGCAACCGCATAAGATCGAAGCTTTTCCGAATGCAGGTCAGCATGCCGAGCGCAAGAATATCCACTTTCATCAGGCCCAGCGCGTCGATATCGTCCTTGTCCCATTCGATGAATGTCCGGTCCTGCATCGCGCCGTTGTGGATGGGCACGAGCTCGTCGAGCCGCCCTTCGGTGAGGACATAGCCGCCGACATGCTGCGAGAGATGCCGCGGAAATTCGAGGATCTGATCGACCAGCGCTTTCAGTCGGGCAATCTCGGGATTGTCCAGGCTGAACCCGCTTTCGGCGATCCGCTGTTCCTGCATCGCGCGCGAATGGCTGCCCCAGACCGTGCTTGAAAGCCGGGTGGTGACATCTTCCGAAAGCCCCAGCGCCTTGCCGACCTCCCGCACCGCGCTGCGCGGCCGATAGTGAATCACGGTTGCCGCGATCCCTGCCCGCTCCCGGCCGTAGCGCTCATAGATATACTGCATCACCTCCTCGCGCCGCTCATGCTCGAAATCGACATCGATATCGGGCGGCTCCTTGCGCTCGCGCGACACGAAACGGGAAAAGAGAAGATTGTAGCGAACCGGATCGACCGAGGTGATGCCGAGCAGGAAGCAGACTATCGAATTGGCGGCCGACCCCCGCCCCTGGCAAAGGATCGGCGGATCCTGCGCGCGGGCGAACCGGACGACATCGTGCACGGTCAGGAAATAATAGGCGTAATCCTGATCCCGGATCAGCGCGAATTCCTCGTCGATCAGCTTTTGCGCCTCAGCCGGGATGGCCTTGCCATAGCGCTCATGCGCCGCCTCCATCACGATATGTTCGAGCCAGCTTTGCGGTTCCCAGCCCTTCGGCACAGGCTCATGCGGATATTCGTAGCGCAGATCGTCCAGCGAAAAAGCGATGCGCGCCAGGAGATCGGTCGTTGCGGCGATCGCTTGCGGATAAGCGCGAAACAGCCGCGTCATCTCCACCGGCGGCTTCAGATGGCGTTCGGCATTGGCGGCAAGCCGTTTTCCGGCATCGGCGATGGTCGTGCCTTCGCGGATGCAGGTCAGGATATCGTGAAGCTGGCGTTGCCGCGGCGTCGCATAGAGAGCATCGTTGGTGGCGAGCACCGGAATGGCGAGCTTTTCCGCAAAACAGACACGTTTCTCCAGCACGCGACGATCGCGGCCCGTACGCGGCATGGTCACGCCGAGCCAGAGCCGCCCCGCAACGCTTTCCATCAGGCGCCGCAGCGTAAATTCATCGCTTTCATCGGCCATTACGATCAGCAGCAGGTCGTCCGAATGCGCAAGCAGATCCTTGAGCTGGAGCAGGCAATCGCCCTTCACTGCGCGCCGGTTGCCAACGGTTAACAGGCGCGTGAGCCTTCCCCAGCCATGGCGCGTCGCGGGATAGGCGATAATATCCGGCGTACCGTCCACAAAACAAAGCCGCGCGCCGACGACCAGGCGAAACGGGAATGCGGCACGCTCCTCGTCGGACAATTCTTCAAGCGCATTCCGCATCGCCATATGTGCACGCACCACACCGGCAACCGTATTGCGGTCGGCAATCCCGATCCCCGCCATGCCGAGGCGTATGGCCTCATTCACCATCTCGCCCGGATGCGATGCCCCGCGCAGGAAGGAATAGTTGGTCGCGGCGGCGAGTTCGGCGAAAGAGTCGGCAAAGCCGGGCATCACGCGAACAGCCCATGCAGATACCAGTCCGGATCGCTCTTCTCGCGCCCGTACAGGCCGTGACGGAACACCCAGTATCGATGGCCGCTCGCATCCTCGATCCGGTAATAATCGCGCGTCAGCCGCTTCTCGCCCAATGGATCGCGCTTGCTCTGCCACCATTCCGAGGCAATGCGTTCCGGCCCCTCATAGCGCAGGACATCGTGGGATCTGCGCCGCCAGGTGAAACGGTGCGGCGGCCCATCCGGCACTGCCGCAAGCACGGCGATGCGCTCTGGTGGATCGAACAGGTGGAGCGGGCGGAATGGCGGCTCTCCGGCCTTCGGCACCGGCCAGGACTTATGCTCCGGCACTTCGGTAAAAGGCTGCGCAGCCTGGCTCTTTTCGGGAATATGGGTGTCGCAGGGCTGCAACCGCTGCACGCGGTGACGACCGAGCCGGGCGCTCAGCCGGTCGAGCAGCGCGGCAATATCGCTTTCCCCGGGCATTTCGCCTTCAAGATGTTTCTGGCTAGGGCGTAAGGCCTCGGTCCTGGGGATGGAGAGCCGCACGCTGTCGAACCCGAAACCCGGGTCGAGCGGATCGGCAAGCGTTTCCACCTTTTCGCTGAACAGCCGGATAATGGCGTCACTGTCGCGCGTCGGCAGGCCCGTCTCCACCTGCAGCCGCTGAACCCGTCCGTCAGAGCGGACGAATGTCGCTTCGAACGCACGGCCGCCCTGATCCTTTTCGGCCAGCTCTACAGCCGCTTTCTCCGTCAATTCCCGCAATACACGCAGCCCGTAATCCATATTCGCCATGGGCTCGGCGAAGCGGCGCTCGAGCACAGGCGACGGCTCGGCATAGCGCGGATTGAGCGGCGCTTCGGCCTCGCCCAACAGCCGCTCCAGCGCCAGCACCGCTGTCGCACCAAAGCGCGCGGCAATCGCCGCCCTTGGGCGATCCGCCACCGCGCCCACTGTTTTCAGCCCGGCGCGGCGCAGCCCCAGATCGCTCTCACTATCAAGCTCCAGGGCGGCAACGGGCAGGCTGCGAACGGCCGCCTGCTCGTCGCTAACGGCTCCCCGATGGAAACGCGCTAGGGCGTGCGCAGCCTCGGCCGTCGACGCGCGGGCGGACCGCATCGTCATGCCCATCTCGCCAAGCCATGCGCCGATCGTCGCAGTGAGATTTTCCGCATCACCGAACAGATGCGCGCAGCCTGTAATATCGAGCAGCAGCCCGTCCGGCGGGTCGATCGCCACCATCGGAGTGAAGCGTACACATCGGTCCGCCAGCTGATCGAGCCAGCCGGTATCGGCCGGGGCGTCATAATCCTCTGCAACCAGATCCGGCACCCGCGCCCGCGCATCGGCCAGTGTCAGCCCGGGCCCGAGACCCAGCGCCTGCGCCGTCCGGTCGACCGCCCTGATCCGCATCGCGCCCTTCACCTTTTCCACAAAGGCGAGCGGCCTGTCAGGCGCTGAGGGAGATGGCCTGCACATCCTCAGCCTGTCCGCCGACAGGAACGGAAAGTGGAGCGCCAGAAATTTTCGATTCCCGCCCGGTTTCCGAAATGGCTTCATGGAAAATGCGCCGGTCACGGTGCCATTCCAGTCGCCAGCTTTTCCCGGCGGGGCCGGAGCGGCGGCGCAGCAAGGTAAGATCGAAGGCCGGGAGGCCCGGCGCATTGGCTTCCAGCGGGCGGGATGGCGCGGCGCAGACCGACCAGCGCGTATCGGCGGTGCTCGGTGCGGGCGCGCCCCCCAGCCGCAGCATCAGCGCCGTGACGCGCGAATGTCCGGCCGCCAGCGTCAACCGGCGACTGGCCATCAGGTCCAAAAGACGCGGATTTCCCCAGCATTCGACGATTACCGCACCCAGCCCGCCGCAGCGCAACGCGTCGGCCGCTCCGCGCAGAAGGGCCAGCGTATCGGGAACGGTAACAAGGACAAGCGTTGCCGGATCGCCGCCCAGCTCGGCAAAACCCGCACCGTGCAGCCGCCCGCCCCGCCTTTGCGCCTCTTCGCTGCGTAGCCAGAGCAGGGGCCTGGCGCCGCCCTTTCCCGTCCCTTGCGCCAATATGCCGAGCATCGCGGCAAAGCCGGCAGCAGCTCCGCCTTCATCGCCCTTGCCGGTAAAAATTTCATGCAGCTGTCCACGCCGCAAACCTCCATCAAGATAGTCGTCGAGCGATGCATGGCCCAAAGCCAGAATATCGGACTCCCCGTCCGCACGGCTTAGCGCTCGATCAGGCGCATCTTTCGCCAGGCGCGCCCGAAGCGCGGAGAGGATAGGAGCCGACTCACGCATAATTGTTCTTGCTTTGTTCTTATAGCGTGACAGATGAGGCAGGAGTCAAGCGGGCAAACAGCCAGACAGCGAAAGTCCCGCTGTCAGAGCGCCTGCGCGGCCGCCCAACCACTGGCCCAGGCCCATTGGAAATTATAGCCGCCCAGCCAGCCTGTCACATCCACCGCTTCGCCGATCGCATACAGGCCCGGCACCGATTTGGCCTCCATGGTTTTCGAAGACAGTTCGGCCGTGCTTATCCCGCCGACTGTAACCTCGGCCTTGGCGAAACCTTCCGTACCGTTCGGCGTGAAACGCCAATCGGCAAGCTGCGCTTCCGCAGCGCTCAGCGCCTTGTCCGTCACATTCCCGAGATCGCCGCCCAGAGCCAGCCGCTCGGCGAGCGTCGTAGCAAGACGATCCGGCAAAGCGTCGCGCAACAGGGCGCGTATCGTACCGCTCGGGGCGCTGCGCTTGGCTTCGAGGAGCCAACCCTTCTCCCGCTCCGGCAGGAAATCGATGCCGACCGTTTCGCCATGCCGCCAATAGGAGGAAATCTGCAGGATCGCCGGGCCGGACAGGCCGCGATGGGTGAACAGCGCCGCCTCGCGGAACGCCGTCTTGCCGCTGCGCGCGACGATATCGGCGGCAACGCCCGAAAGTTCCCGGAACAATATGTCATCGCCGCCCAGCGTCAGCGGGACGAGCGCCGGGCGCGGCTCGACAACCTTCAAACCGAACTGCCGCGCCAGATCATAGGCAAAGCCGGTCGCGCCCATTTTCGGAATGGAGGGGCCGCCCGTCGCGATGACCAGCGCCGGAGCCTTCGCCGTCCGATTGTCCGTTTTCACCCGGAACCCGCCATCGGCGTGAGCGATATCGGCGATCTCCTCTCCGCAGACCATCTCGGCGGCGCCCTTCGCGCCTTCCTCAAGCAGCATATCGACAATCTGGCGGGCGGAGCCATCACAGAAAAGCTGGCCCAGCGTCTTTTCATGCCAGGCGATTCCATATCGATCGACAAGCGCGATAAAATCCTGCGCATCAAAACGGCTGAGCGCGGATTTGGCGAAATGCGGATTGGCGGACAGATAGCGATCGGGCGCGGTATGGATATTGGTGAAATTGCAGCGCCCGCCGCCCGAGATCAGGATTTTCTTGCCCGGCCGGTCCGCGCGCTCGATCAACAGGACGCGCTTTCCGCGCTGCCCCGCCATCCCGGCGCACAGCAGGCCGGCGGCCCCGGCACCGAGAATGATCGCATCATAGGAGGAATTGGCCATCCACCGGTGCTGAACATTTCGATGCCGTTTGGCAATTCCGATCTGGGCCAAAGTGCAGACCGGCACGCCGCCGCACATGCGCGCCCAGGCGGGTGACGGTGGGCCCGCCGGTCCCTATAGGCTTTGAAGAGAGGATATATGCGATCATGAATCTGGATGCCGACCCGAGCTTGCAACCTTTTCGCGAAGAGGTGCGGTCATTCTTTGCCAACGCATATCCGAAAGAGATTCTCCGGAAAATGGAAGCCGGGGCCAGCCTGACGACGGACGAGGTCCGCCGCGCCGAAATGGCGCTGGGCGAAAAGGGCTGGCTGGCCAGCGCCTGGCCCGCGGAACATGGCGGCCCGGGCTGGTCGATCGAAGAACAATATATTTTCGACGAAGAACTGGAGCGCGCCGGCGCACCCACCGTCACGCCGATGGGCGTCGTTTATGTCGGGCCGGTTATCTACACATTTGGCAGTGACGATCAAAAGGCGCGCTGGTTGCCCGGGATTGCCGATGGTTCGGTAGGGTGGGCCCAGGGCTATAGCGAACCCGAAGCCGGTTCCGATCTTGCATCGCTGCAATTTTCGGCGGTTCGGGACGGCGATGATTATCTGCTCAACGGCACAAAGATCTGGACCTCGGCGGCCCAGCATGCGGACTGGATTTTCCTGCTGACGCGCACCTCGCGCGAGGAAAGGAAGCAGCTCGGCATCACCTTCATCTGCTGCCCGCTGGACCGGCCCGGCGTCTCGGTGAAACCCATCATCTCCATCGATGGAAAATATCATCTGAGCCAGTGCGACTTTGCCGATGTCCGGGTGCCCGTCGCCAATCGCATCGGCGAAGAAGGGAAAGGCTGGTCCTATTCCCAATATCTGCTGGGCAATGAGCGCACCTCTTATGCCCGAATCGGAGGCAAGCGGAAACAGCTGGCCGACATTCGCGCCATCGCCTCCCATATTCCCGCCGGCGGAAACCGGCGCCTGATCGATGACAGCCAGTTCGCAAGCCGGCTGAGCCAAGCGGAAATCCGGGTCGATGCGCTGGAAATTACTGTTTTGAGAGTGCTTAGCTCGGTGCGGGATGGCGGCTCTCCCGGCAGCGAAGCATCGATCCTGAAAATCATGGCGACCGAAATCGCGCAGGAAATAACAACCCTGTTCCTTGAAGCCGCAGCCGATCATGGCATGCGCAAATTCAACGACAGTGTCAGCCCCGAATGGACGGGCGACTCCGGTTTCGCAGCTCCCGGTGTTGCCAGCTATTTCGGTACGCGCGCGCAGAGCATTTATGGGGGCACGAACGAAATACAGCGAAACATTATCGCCAAGCGGGTCCTGGGTTTATAGGCGGGGTCGCCCGCCTTCCCTGCGACTAGCGAACAGCAACGCATGGAAACGCTCGTCTCGGCAAATCTCCAGCTCGATTTGATTTGATATATATCAAATATCTGTTGCGATCTTTCGCTAAATCGGCGCTATGAAAAAGCGATTCCTCACCCGCCTGCTGATCATTGCGCCGCTATGCGGATTTCCGGCAATCGCCGGTGCGACCGAAACGGATACGGCCGAACAAGCGCCGCCGATCATCGATCCCTATGTCGATTTTCGCTACCGACTCGAACTGGTCGATCAGGACGGATTCGCGAATGACGCAACCGCTTCGACATTGCGGATCCGCGCCGGGGTTCGGACACGGGAATGGAATGGATTGAGCGCCCATATTGAGGCCGAAGGGATCGTGCATCTCGGACCGGAGGACTTCAACGATACCGTCAATGGCCGGGGCGCCTTTCCCGTCGTCGCCGATCCGGAAGACCTGCTGCTCAATCAGGCTTATATTCGCTGGCAGCGTCCCGACCGCGTCGACGCCCGTGTCGGTCGCCAGGTTATCAATATCGACAATCAACGCTGGATCGGCTCCGTTGGATGGCGACAGAATGACCAGACTTTCGATGCGGCCTTTGCAACGGCGCACCCGTCGCCCGCGACCAGCATAACCTATGGCTATGCCTGGCGGGTCAACCGGATATTCGGGCCCGACTCTCCGCAGGGTATCTGGCGGGACAATGACATTCACATGATCCGCGGATCAGTCGATGTGGAAAATGTCGGAACGATCAGCGCCTATGGCTATCTGCTCGATATTCCCGATGCTCCGGTAAATTCATCGCGAACCTGGGGTCTGCGTTTGACGGGCCAGCAACCGGCCGGTGGCGACATCACCCTCACATATGCGGCCGAATATGCACGCCAGAGCGACCATGCCGGCCACCCACGCGATTTTTCGCTTTCCTATCTTCTCCTCCAGCCCGGAATCACAGCCGGGCCGGTCGCCCTCAGGCTTGGCTATGAGCGCCTAGGGGGCAACGGGGTCGATGCATTGCAAACGCCGCTCGCGACGCTCCACGCCTTTAACGGCTGGTCCGACAAATTCCTCCGGACCCCGCCGAACGGACTGCGCGATCTCTACGCCGATGCAACCATCCGGCCGTTCCGCAGCGGTTTTTTGCAGAACAGCGCCTTCCGGATCGCCTATCACGATTTCCGTTCGACCCGCGCGGACATGCATTATGGCCGAGAGTGGAATGCCCAATTCACGGTACCGCTTCGCCCCGGATGGTCGGTTGCGGTCAAATATGCGGACTATGACGCAGACCGGTTCGCGACCGACACCCGAAAATTCTGGTTAACGACGCAGATAAGCTTTTGAGCGGCGCTGCCGAAATGACGGCCGGCGAAAAGCGGCGTGCCTATACAGGCCCTGCGTTTTTGAGCCACGGCTTTCGCCCCTTCTTTTTCCTGGGCGCCTGTTTTGCGGCTCTGGCCATCCCGCTTTGGCTGGCCGCCTTCACCCATGGATATGGCGTTGGCGGAGACGCCATGCGCTGGCATGTGCACGAAATGCTGTTCGGCTATCTGGCTGCCATCGTTGCCGGCTTCCTGATGACGGCCATCCCGAACTGGACGGGCCGACTGCCGGTCATGGGGCTGCCGCTGTTCCTGTTCGTATTCACCTGGATCGCAGGCCGCATCGCGATGGCGTCGGGTGACGGAATATTGGTGGCGACCGCGGACAGCGCCTTCCTGCTCCTGCTGGCGGCATTTGCCTGGCGCGAGGTCCTCAACGGCAGGAACTGGCGCAACCTGCCTATTTGTTTCTTCGTCAGCCTGTTTGCGCTGGGCAATATTCTGTTCCACCTGGAATCCCTCATCGCCCTGCCGTTCGGTATTGGCCAGCGGACCGGGCTCGCCATTGCCGCGATGCTGATGTCGCTGATTGGCGGACGGATCATTCCATCTTTCACGATCAACTGGATGAAGAAACAGGATCGGCAGCCGCTGCCCTCGCCCTTCGGTTCCTTCGACAAGGTGGTGCTGCTGGCGACAGGGTTCGTGATGATCGGGTGGGTCGCCGCCCCGGACCGAGCATTTACCGGCTATGCGCTGCTGGCCGTCGGTATCCTTCACCTTGTCCGCCTTGCACGTTGGCGGGGTTGGTCGACCTTCGCCGAACCGCTGGTTGCGATTCTGCATATTGCCTATGCGTGGTTGATGGCGGCGTTCCTCGCGATGGGGATATCCATTCTCAGGCCCGATATCGTCGCCCCGTCGCTCGCACTGCATGTTCTGACGGCCGGAGCGATCGGACAGCTGACGATGGCGGTGATGACGCGGGCGACTCTGGGCCATTGCGGGCGGGCGCTCGAGGCAGGCACGGGTACGGCGATAATCTACACGCTGATCTTTCTCGGCGCGGCCACACGGATTGTCGGTCCATTCGCGATGAGCGACTATGCGTTGGTCATGACGATCAGCGGCACGCTCTGGATATCGGGATTTTTGCTGTTCGCGATCCTTTACGGTCCGATGCTCTTCACGCCTCGCCGCTCATAGATTTCTTCAACCCCGTCGATCAGCGGCGTCGGCTTGGCGAAGTCGGCGAGCAGGGCCGCATCGTCGATATGGATATTGCCGCCCCTGACTCTCACGCCATAAGCCGACAATGCGCCAAAGGCCCTGGAGAGATTCTCGGGCGTCATGCCGAGCAGTGCGGCTATCGTGCCCTTGCCCGCCGGCAGCTTGAAATGGGTTGGATCGCCGCGCGCCTGGGACTGGCGGAGCAAATAGTTGGCCAGCCGTTCGGCGGCCAGGCGGAGCTTGATCTCCTTATGCTGCTTGACGAGTTGGCGATAGGCCTGGGAAAGTTCGGCGACGACGGCCGCGGCAAAGGCTTTGTCTTCGGCAAAACAGCGCCGAATATGCTCATTGGGAATCATCATCACCCGCGACGGCAGGAATGTCCGCGCCGACATCAGGAAAACGGCATCGTTCAACACGGCCGCCAGAATGAAGGCGGAGGTAGGTTCGATAACGGCCATCGTCGTCTCGCGGCCATTGTGCCCGGCATAAAGTTCAACCGCACCCTCAACCAGCACATAGAGAAAATCGGCCGGATCGCCTTCACGGATCAGATCGACCTGCGGCGGGAAAGTCTGGAGGAGCGCCGCTTTGACCAGTTCGTCAAACCGCCGATCGTCCATA
>JBPOET010000130.1:0-5565 GCA_051251675.1 Parasphingopyxis sp.
CGATTCCGGTCGGCATCTTCTATTCGGCAGCTTCGGCGACCACATCGCTCTGGTCCACCCATAACAGGTCGTGCCAGTCGAGCGGTCGGCCGTCATGCGCATGCACACGGATAGTCTGGACGGGCTGGCGATCACGTTCGTCGCACAATACCGGGTTTGAGGGCACGCCCGTGCCCCATTTTTCGCCCCATTGCCGGAGCGCGATCATCGTCGGCAGCAGCGATTCGCCCTTTTCGGTGAGCTTATATTCGATCTTGCGACGATCATCGGGGCACGGCTGACGCTCCAGAATCTCGCTCTCCACGAGCCGGCCAAGCCGGTTGGCAAGGATGTTGCGCGCGATGCCGAGATTGGACTGCATTTCCTCAAAATGCTTGAGGCCATTGAATGCCGCGCGCAAAATCATAAATGACCAGCGCTCCCCCATCGCTTCCAGCGCACGGGGAAGTCCGCATTCATCATCGCCAATATCGCCAAGTGGTTCGGTTAGTTTGCCCATAAGAGTTCAGCCTACTGCAAAACGGTGGATTCGCAAAATCTGTCTACCTCGATCAGTTTTTAGTTGCAACTTAAAACTGATCATACTAAGTAGTGATTCGCAACTTAAAGCGAAGGCCCCGAATCATGCAACATATCCTGACCGCACTTCTCTCGTTCTTAACCACCACAGCGCTGTTTGCGGCAACCGCCGCATAGGCAGCGCGGTTTAATCCTCCCCTACTGTCCAAGAAAGACAAATATCATGCAACGCACCCTCTCCCTTCTCCTCTCCCTGGCTACCGTCGCCTTCCTGTTCACCGCCACCGGTGCGCAGGCGCGCACAGTCTATCAGGCAACACTGGCCGAAGCGCCAAGCGACCGGGTTCATGTGATCCGCAGAGCTCCCTGGATTTGCGACGGCAACAGCTGCGCCACCGATCAGGCCCGCAGCGGGCCGGCCAATACCTGCTACTCCGTCGCGCGCGAACTGGGCACGCTGATTTCCTTCACGGCCGACAATGAAGCATTGACCGAAGAAGAACTCGCCCGGTGCAACGAAGCGGTAAGATAAATCCCGCTTCGACCGGCCCCAAAGCCACTAATTTGGTTGCAATATCCCAGCACCCGGCCATCTTGGTCGGGTGCTGAGACAATATGAACTGATCGAAAAGGTCAAAAGCTATGACCCGGAGGCCGACGAGGCCCTGATCAACCGTGCCTATGTGTTTTCGGTCAATGCCCATGGCACGCAAAAGCGCGCTTCCGGCGATCCCTATTTCAGCCACCCGATCGAAGTCGCCGGCATCCTTACCGATCTGAGGCTCGACGACGAAACGATCGCCACCGCGATCCTCCACGACACGATCGAAGACACCGTCGCAACCCAGGAAGAGATTGAGCGGCTGTTCGGCGAAAATGTCGCGCGCCTCGTTGACGGCGTCACCAAGCTTTCGACGATCGAGGCCCAGTCCGACACCGAACGCGCAGCCGAAAATCTGCGCAAGTTCCTGCTCGCCATGTCGGGCGACATCCGCGTCCTGCTGGTCAAGCTGGCGGACCGGCTGCACAATATGCGCACGCTGCACTTCATAAAGAATGACGACAAGCGCCGCCGCATCGCGCGCGAAACGATGGATATCTATGCGCCGCTGGCCGAGCGGATCGGCATGTACGAATTCATGAAAGAGATGCAGACACTGTCCTTCCAGCATCTCGAGCCCGACGCATGGGAGTCGATCTCGACCCGTCTCGACCGGCTCCGCGAAGGGGAAGGCGCGACCACGATCGACCGGATCGCCGAGGAGCTCAAAATCGTGCTCGGCAGCCATGGCGTGGATGCCGATGTCACGGGGCGGGAGAAACACCCCTATTCGATCTGGCGGAAGATGGCGGAACGCCATGTTTCCTTTGAAACGCTGACCGATGTGATGGCGTTTCGCGCAATCGTTCCGGATGTCGCCGCCTGCTATCAGGCGCTCGGCATCCTGCACGAAAAGTGGCACATGGTTCCCGGCCGGTTCAAGGATTACATCTCGACGCCCAAGCGCAACGGATATCGCTCCATCCACACCTCGATCCAATATGGCGAAGACCGAAGGATCGAAATCCAGATCCGTAGCGAGGCGATGCATGAACAGGCCGAGCATGGCCTGGCCGCCCATTGGAGCTACAAGCAGGGAGATCGGCCGGACGGCCAGGCCGGATGGATCCGCGACCTGATCGAGATTCTCGAAACCACCGAAAGCCCTGAAGAGCTGCTCGAGCATACCCGCATGGCGATGTATCAGGATCGGATCTTCGCCTTCACGCCGGCCGGCGAACTGATCCAGCTGCCCAAGGGCGCAACGGTCGTCGACTTTGCGTTCGAAGTGCATACCGACCTCGGCAGTCAGACGGTCGGCGCCAAGGTGAACGGCCGGGTCGTGCCGCTGCGGACCCAGCTGGAAAATGGCGATCAGGTGCGGATATTGCGATCGGACAACCAGCATCCCGATCCCGGCTGGTTGAGCTTTGTGGTCACCGGCAAGGCGCGGGCGGCGATCCGCCGTTTCGTCCGCCAGAAGGAAAAGGAAGAAACGATCTCGCTCGGGCGGAAGCTGTTCGACCAGGTCGTCGCGCGCCTGCCGGCTCCGCTTGGCCGCGGGGCGACAAAGGCGGCGCTCCAACGCCTGAAGCTGGCCAAGGAAGACGCGTTGATGGAGAAAATCGCGCGTAAGGAAATCGACGATAGCGCGCTGATGGAAGCCCTGATGCCGGGCATGGGAAGTGGAGACCTGCACAATGTCAGGCCGCCGACTGGCCATGCGATTTCGATCAAGGGGCTGACGCCGGGGGTCGCCTTCCAGCTTGCCGAGTGCTGCCACCCGCTCCCCGGGGACCGGATCGTCGGCATCCGGCGGACCGGCGAGGATATCGAGATTCACACGATTGATTGCGACACGCTGGCCGACGGCAACGACGCCGACTGGCTGGCGGTCAACTGGGGAGACGGTTCGGATGGCGGCACGGCGCAATTGCGGGTCGTCCTCAAGAATGAGCCTGGATCGCTTGCGGTAATGGCCGGGATATTCGGCACACATGGCGCCAATATCATCAATGTGAAACTGGAAAATCGCGATGGCAGCTTCCACAGCTTTTGCGTCGATATCGAAGTGCATGACCGGGCGCATCTGATGCGCATCGTGGCGGCCCTGCGCGCGGCCGAGTGCGTGAGCCAGGCGGAGCGGATCTAGAAATAATCGCTCTGGCGGCGGCGTACGGGGCCAGCTAGATATCCGATTATGACACAATCATCCAAAGACATGACCTATGGGCGCTATCTGGCGCTCGATACGCTGCTTACGGCCCAGCACCCGATATCGGGGCTGCACGACGAAATGCTGTTCATCATCATCCACCAGACCAAGGAATTGTGGCTCAAGCAGATCATCTTCGAGATGGAACAGGCGCTGGCGCTGGTGCGCGGGGATTCCCTGGTGCCGGCCTATAAGGGGCTGGCGCGGGTCAGCCGGATACAGGCCGTGATGACCCTGAGCTGGGATGTGCTCGCGACGATGACGCCTGCCGACTATACACGCTTTCGTGAAGTGCTGGGCCACAGTTCGGGTTTCCAATCCGCGCAATTCCGGCAGGTCGAATTCATGCTCGGCCTGAAGGATGCAAGCCATCTCAAGCATCAGGATGACGGCAGCGCCGAACAATCGGCGATGCGGGCCGCGCTCGATGCGCCCAGCCTGTGGGACGAGGCCAACCGCGCGGCGGCGCGCGCCGGCCTTGATATCCCCGCCGAAGCAACCCAGCGAGACTGGTCTGCACCCTATGTGCCGAGCGAAGCCGTCGAAAATGGCTGGGCCGCCGTCTATCGGGATACCGAGCGCTGGTGGGAATTGTATCAGCTTGCCGAAAAGCTCGTCGATATCGACGACGCCATGGCAAGCTGGCGGCACAAGCATGTGGTAACCGTAGAGCGCGTTATCGGCGGTAAACGCGGGACGGGCGGAACGGCGGGCGTACCCTATCTGCAATCGACACTGTCGAAGCGCGCCTTCCCCGAACTGTGGAGCCTGCGCACGCAACTTTGATACCGGGCCGTCATCGGCCTGCAATGTGGCGCGGCAATAAGCGCCGGGAGAAAGAGAGGGACAGGCAATGACGATTACGATGGACAGACGGCTTCTCCTGCAAAGCGGGCTGTTCGGACTGGCAGCCGTGGCGACGCCGGGTGCGGCCCGGCTGCTCGCCGCTCTCGGCTTCACCCACCAGGTCGCTTCGGGCGAGCCGACGCAGAATTCCGTGCTGCTCTGGACGCGCTATGTGTCCGAGGGAGAACCGGTGCTGCGGGCCGAGATCGCCGAAGATGCAGAATTCGGCAGGATCGTCGCGAGAGGGGAAACGCCGGCGCGCAATGCACATGACTTTACGGCCAAGATCGTTATTCCGGGGCTCGAGCCGGGCCGCTGGTATTTCTACCGCTTCATCGCTCCGGACGGCACGGCTTCGGTCACCGGGAGAACCCGCACCCTGCCGGAAGGACCGGTCGGCGAATTCACGCTCGGCGTCTTTTCCTGCTCCAACTTCCGCTTTGGGCATTTCAACGCCTATCGCCATGCGGCCGCACGCAACGATCTCGACCTGATCATCCATACCGGCGACTATTTCTATGAATATGAAATGGGCAGATATCCCAGCGAAGAACAGGCCCTGGCCGGGCGCGAGCTGATGCCCTCCACCGAGATTCTCGCGCTCGCCGATTACTGGCTGCGCTACGCGACGTACCGCGCCGACCCCGATCTCGCCGCGCTGCACCGGAACTTCCCGATGATCGCGCGCTGGGACGACCACGAAATAGCCAACGATCCCTGGCATGGCGGGGCGGAAAACCACCAGCCGGACGAAGGCGATTGGGACGCCCGCAAACGCGCGGCCATGCAGGCCTATCGGGACTGGATGCCCGTATCCGACGCGCCATGGGACAGCTATCAGGTCGGCGATCTCGCCACGATCATCCTGCCCGAAACCCGGCTGACCGCGCGCAGCGAACAGCTGGATTACGCCGTGGCGGTGGGCGATGGCAGCGCGGTTTCACAGAGCCTCGCCGCGTTTCGCGACGGCCCCTGGTCGGAGGAAGCGCGCACAATATTGGGCGCCGAACAGGAAGCCTGGGTCGCCGCCCAGCTGGCGGCCTCGACGGCTTCCGGAACCCGCTGGCAGGTCCTTGGCCAACAGGTCATCATGGGACGCACCAATTTCCCGCTGCCGCTCGCCGAGGAAATTGCAGGCAGCGACAACCCGCTGGTCCGCGAGCGCGGCGCGCTTTTTGCCGCCGCCACACAGGCGGGGCTGCCGCTCAACCTCGACGCGTGGGACGGCTATCCGGCGGCGCGGAGCCGGCTTCTCGCATCCGCGCAGGAGGCGGATGCCAACCTGATCGTGCTCAGCGGAGACAGCCACAATGCCTGGGCCTTCGATCTGCATCAGGATGGCGCGAATGTCGGCGTCGAAATGGCTGGACACGGTGTAACCTCGCGCGGCGTTGTGAGTTTCCTGCCGCAGAGGTACCCCCAAACGCTGGCCGGCGGGGTTGGG
>JBPOET010000131.1:0-5557 GCA_051251675.1 Parasphingopyxis sp.
CAGGATGCCCGCCAAAATAAGGGGATGGGTGAGGGCGATGAAGGTCTGTGCATAGCAGCCAGGATTGCCCACCCGGCTGCTCGATGCAATCGCGTCTCTATGGCCGGTTTCCCATTCGGGAAAGCCATATGTCCAGCCAGCGGTTATCCTGTGCGCGGTCGACGCATCGATGATTTTGGTGTCGCCATCGCCGACCATCGCAACCGCGTCCCGCGCGGCATCATCGGGCAGGCAGAGGATTGCGATATCGGCCTGATTCAGGGCTTCGCGCCGTGCATTGGCGTCCTTGCGCCGTTCGTCGTCCAGCGCAATCAGCGCGATTTCCGACCGCTCGGCCAGTCTTTCGCGAATCTCGAGCCCGGTCGTGCCGTGGCCGCCATCGATAAATACGGAAAGCGTCACCCGGCGATCCTCCGCCGGTTCAGGACCGGCTGATCATGGTTCTTGCCGATCCGCGCGACGACCTCTGCGAGCGCTTCGGTACACACTTCGCCATTATGGCCGCTGGCATGGATCAGCGTTTCGCCATCCACCATCAGGCCGACATGCTCCGGGAAGAATACAAGGTCTCCGCGCCGGAGGTCCGCGCCGCCAGTCAGCGTTTCGCCGATAGTCGCCTGCTGCAGGTCGCTGTCGCGCTGCACCCGATGCCCGGCCATTGCGAGAGATTGCTGAACCAGCCCGGAACAATCGATCCCGTCGGCGCTTCTGCCGCCCAGGAGATAGGGCGTGCCGACAAAGGCTTCGGCAACGGCAACGGGATCGGAAACGGTTTCATCGACCGGCCGGATGTCCTTTACCGCAACCGAACCGCTATCCATTACGAAGCGATCGCCATCGACCGTTCCGGAAACCCGGCTCCCCATGTAGAGCCGGGCTGCCGGGCCTAGCGGTGTCGCAAGGGCCGTGACGATATGCGTCGCCTCGCTTTGCGCAACCAACGCCTCCTTGCGGACGAAACCGACAAAATGATCGTGCAGCCCAAAACCCCAGGCCCAGTCGTCATCGATATCCAGAAGTGCGAAGCCCTCGCCGAACAGAAGCTGGGAACCAAGTTCGCTGGTCTCAGACGGTTCCGCGTGAAGATTGGCGATCGGCTGACCGATCTGCCGCATCGCCGGTTTGACATAGTGAGGCAGGGCGATCCGGTCCGCCAGCGCGATATCGGCGATATCGTCCCGATAGGCGTGGATGCGCGGATCCAGGGCGGCAGCCAGCGGCTTGAGCGTGAAGCTCTGACGACTTTCCTCTGCAGAGGTGGATCTGGCAGCCGGTTGGCCGGTCTGGGTCGAAGAGTTTTTCGTACCGTTCAAGGAAGGATCCTCATTTGGTGCCTGTGCGATGAGGATTATGCGGGGATCGCATATATCGCGTCTGTGTCGCAGATAGCCGAGTGCAGCGAGAGTATTCAAGGCGCGTGGCGCAAGGGCTCTGGAAAGCTGCGCCTTTCCGGTGCGCACCGCGATCGGACGACAGGGACGAGGCATCGCGAAACCGCTTTCCCGGATGCGGACGAAAAATTCGCCAGGCCATTGTCGGTAAACGGCTTTATTCCGGAAGATAGCGTTTTTTCAGCATGCCCCAATGGGCTCTTATTCCCAGTGCTTCGCCGCCTTTGGGGCGACCGGGTTTGGCGGTGTTGCGCCAGGCGAATGTATCGAGATGGGACCATTTCGTTCCATTCTCGACAAATTTCCGGAGAAACAGCGCCGCCGTCGAAGCCCCGGCCATGGGAACGGACGACGTGCTGCTGACATCGGCTGTCGGCGATTTGAGCCATTCGTCATAGCCGTTCCACAGCGGCAGCTGCCAGACGGGGTCGTCGCCGGCAATGCCTGCCGCAATGATATCGTCAGCCAGCTCCGCATCGTCCGTGAAAAGGGCGGGCAGGTCCGGCCCCAATGCACCGCGGGCTGCGCCCGTCAGGGTTGCAAAGTCGATCAGCAGTTCCGGATCGTCCTCGCAGGCCTTGCTCAGCGCGTCGCCGAGAATGAGCCTGCCTTCGGCATCGGTGTTGCCGATTTCCACGCTCAGCCCCTTGCGGCTCGGGATGATGTCACCGGGCCGGAAGGCGTTGCCGGCGATCGCATTCTCGACTGCCGGGATAAGCAGGTGCAGCCGAACCGGTAGTTTTCTGGCCATGATTAGTCCGGCCAGCGCCAGTGCATGCGCGGCGCCGCCCATATCCTTCTTCATCCAGCGCATTCCCGCTGCGCCTTTGATATTGAGACCGCCGGAATCGAAACACACGCCCTTTCCGACAATGGCAATTCTGGGATCGTCGATCTTGCCCCATTGAAGCTCTATCAGGCGCGGCGCGCGATCGGTCGCCGCGGCTCGGCCTACGGCGTCGATCATCGGATAGCCGTCGCTCAGGTCGGTGCCCGAAATTACCGACATTTCGGCGCCATGGGTGGTTGCAACGGTTTCGGCCGCGTCCTGCAGCTCGGCGGGGCCGAGATCGCTGGCCGGGATATTGACGAGCGTGCGAACGAGATCCGTCGCTTCTGCAAGCGCGACCATCTCGTCGATTATGGCTGGCTTGGACGTCAGGAGCGTTTTCGTGCCGACCGCTTCCGGGTCCTGTTTGTAGCGATCGAACCGGTATTGCGCGCACAGCCAGCCAAAGGCCGCTTGCCCCGGTTCGCCTTCGACGAGGCGGTATTCGCCCGCAGGCAAGCTTTCGGCAGCCTTGGCCAGGCACCAGCTGGAGAGCTTTTCCGGGTTGGCGACACCGATTACCGCAGACCATGAATCGGCCTCCTTGCCGGCCAGAATGGCAAGCTCCGCCTCTTTACCAGTGAAACCTTGTGCGGACACGGATTGGCGTTCGCGGTCGGGCAACGCCTTGAGCCATTCGTCGAACCCGTCGGGATTGACGAGATGGATGGTGTGCGCGGATTGTCCCTTGTCGGGCTGGAGCATGGAGGCATAATCGGTCATACTCACGCCTTAGACAGAAGAGGCGTAAAACGCCAAGGCCGTTTGTCTGCATTCGGGGGGAGAGACCATGTCCAAAATGACCATTAGAAACGCCTTCATCCTGCTGTTTGCCGGGCTGCTCGCAGCCTGCTCGATGCAGGGGATGATCGAAACCATGACCTCGGAAGAGGATCGCGCGATGGTGCAGGCCTTTGTCGACAATATCCAGGCCCGCGACAGCGCCGCCCTGGAGGCGATGGTCGATCCGGAAATCTGGAAAGAAAGCGCCGGCCAGTTCGAGCAGGCGGCGGCCATGTTCCCGGATGGCGACAGCGAAACGCAGATAATCGCATACAGCATGCACTCGAGCGGCCTCGATGCCGGTGCGCGAACGGAGAAGGAGTTCACGCTCGTCACGACCGATGAAACACGGTGGACGACAACCACGATCTCGACCCTTCAGGACGGCGGTCCGCAGCGGATCACGGCCTGGAATGTCGAAAGCTCAAGCGAACCGCCGAGCGATCTGGAAACGATGGAAACCGTGGGCAAGGTGTTCATGTGGGCGGGCATTGTCTCGCTGATATTCTTTGCCGGCATCGTCGCGCTGATCGTGTTCCTTGTCCGCCGCTCAAATCGCAAGAAGCGGGAGCGCGCGGGTATCAGCTGAGAGATAGGAGATGCTGATGCCACGGTTGCTTCGACGGATTTACTTGCTGTTGGTTTTCGCGGGACTGGTTGCCTGCTCACCGCTAGTTTCCGAAGAGGAAGCAGAAACGGCTGAAGCTCGCGCTTTTGTGACAGCTATTCTGGATGGGGACGAGCCCCAGATTGAAGCAATGTCGCACCGGGATCTGACTGAAATTACGATCTCTCAAATTCAGCCCATGGCTGACTGGATCGGCCGAGTGGTTCCGGATTTCGTCCACATATTAACTATGGAGCACGACTTTCAACTGCCGGAGGAAGGCGTTGTGGAGGTGCGTACACTTGCCTTCGAAGCACCCGTAGAAGGCATGCGGATTTCCATGCGCGCGGACACTCCGGATAGTCCACCCTTTGCAACGTGGTTACACGCGGAAGTTACATTTTATGATGGCGGAAGACGGGGGCGATCTGTTGTGAACTGGCAGATCAACCCCATGTCGGTCCGACCCAGTACGGCGAACGCGTTTCAATTCGAGGGGCGGAGCTTTTCCAGTTACCTCATTTTCGCATTGGCTATTGTTTTTCCACTAACTTGCTTGGTTGCTGTTTTCCTGATCTGGAAAGGCCCCTATTTTCACAATCGGTGGTTGTGGACAATCGGCAGCCTGTTTGGATTTGGCCAGCTGTCCTTGAACTGGTCAACGGGAGAAATGGCTATTCAGCCACTTTACCTTCAGCTTCTCGCGGTTGGATATTACAAGGCTGCCCCGCTTGCCCCCGTCGTCATCATGATCGCATTCCCGGTTGTGGCATTGATTTTTCTGTTTTGGAAGCGGCCGAAACTTCAGGAGTTAGATGAGGACGTCGTCGAAGTTTTTAATCGCTGACAACGCCGAACAGGTCGTGCGCATCGGCGTCTTCGATCGTGACCGAAACGATATCGCCGGGTTCAAGGCCCGATGTGTCGCGCAGATGGACTTCGCCGTCGATTTCCGGCGCATCGGCCTGTGATCGGCCGGTCGCGCCGCCATCTTCGTCGACAAGATCGATAATGACCTTCTGGGTCGAGCCGATCTTGGCCTGCAGTTTGGCGGCGGAAATTGCCGCGCATTTTTCCATCAGCCTCGCGTAACGGTCTTCCTTCACCTCTTCGGCCACCGGATCGGGCAGGGCGTTGGCGCGTGCGCCTTCGACCGGTTCGAAGCGAAACGCGCCGACCCTGTCGAGCTGCGCCTCGTCGAGCCAGTCGAGAAGATACTGGAAATCCTCCTCGGTTTCGCCCGGAAAACCGGTGATGAAGGTCGAGCGGATGGTAAGGTCCGGGCAGATGGCGCGCCACTTCGCGATGCGCTCCAGCACTTTCGCTTCATTGGCCGGGCGTTTCATGGCCTTCAGGACCTGCGGGGAGGCGTGCTGGAACGGGATGTCGAGATAAGGGGTGATGAGGCCGTCCGCCATCAAGGGGATGACCTGATCGACATGCGGATAGGGATAGACATAGTGGAGCCTGACCCAGGTGCCCAATTTCCCGAGTTCGCGGGCAAGATCGGTCATATGGGCGCGGACTTCTCCGCCTTTCCAGGGCCATTCCGCATGGCGCAGATCGACGCCATAGGCCGATGTGTCCTGGCTGATGACCAGCAACTCCTTCGTGCCCGCCGCGACCAGCTTTTCCGCTTCGCGCAGAACGGCATCGGGTCGTCTGCTGACAAGATCGCCGCGGATTGAAGGGATGATACAAAAGGCGCAGCGATGATTGCAGCCCTCGGAAATCTTCACATAGCTGTAGTGGCGCGGCGTCAGCTTGAGGCCGGTTTCGGGCACCAGATTGACATAGGGAGAGGGCGGCATGGGCGCGGCGTTATGCACGGCATTGACGACCTCCTCATATTGCTGGGGCCCGGAGATGGCGAGCACATCGGGGAAACGGTTCCTGATCAGCTCCGCTTCATTGCCCATGCAACCGGTTACGATGACCCGCCCATTC
>JBPOET010000132.1:0-5533 GCA_051251675.1 Parasphingopyxis sp.
ACCATATGGAAGCCCCCGAATATACGCTCGAAACCGTCGATGGACGGCGGCTGCAGGTTGCCTATTGGCGCTATTCGGGGCCGCCTAACGGTAAGCCGCCGCTGCTGTTCTTCAACGGCATCGGCGCGAATACGGAAGTCGCGGCCCCCCTGCCGACGATGTTGAACGACAGGGACTTCATCACTTTCGACATGCCCGGGGTCGGCGAATCGCCGGAACCGACCATCCCCTACAACCCTTTCATCATGGCGCGGATCAGCGCGCTTTTGCTGGATCGCTACGGAATGCCGGTAGTCGACGTTATGGGCGTAAGCTGGGGCGGCGCGATGGCGCAGCATTTCGCCCTGCAACATGGCAGCCGCGTCAACCGGCTGGTCCTGGTCGCCACAACGGCCGGTATGTTGATGGTTCCCGGCAAGTTCGAAGCGCTCTCGAAAATGGTGGATCCCCGCCGCTATATCGACCCGAGTTTCATGGAGAAGCATTTCAAAACGCTGTATGGGGGATCGACCGAAGGATCCGACGGCCATATCCACCGGATCAAGGCGCCCTCCAAAACCGGCTATTTCTACCAGCTTCTGGCGATGTTCGGCTGGACGAGCGCACCTGCGCTCCCGTTCCTGCGCAAACCGACATTGATCATGACCGGCGATCGCGATCCGATCGTGCAGCCGATAAACGGGCGGATATTGAATGCGCTGATCCCGGGCAGCGAGCTCATTATCATCGAGGATGGCGGGCATTTGTTCATGCTCAGCCATGCGGATGAATTCATTACGCATACGCGCGAATTTCTCGATCGCGCGGCGGATGAAGAAAGCGCCGAGGCCGCCTGATTAAGGCATGGCAATCGGTTGACAAGCTGGCGCGCTTCCCATATTTGGCGCGCTTTCCCGCGCGGGGGCTTGGCCGTGGCCATGTGCTTGTGCGGATCGCAAAACAGATGAAAGTTGGGTACCATGTTCGCAGTCGTGCGCACGGGCGGCAAACAATATCGCGTCGCTGAAGGTGATGTAATCACAATCGAAAAGATCGCTGGCGAAGCCGGTGATTCGGTTTCGTTTGACGATGTTCTGATGGCTGGCGAAGGCGCCACCCTGAAAGACACGAAGAGCCTCACCGTGTCCGGCGAGATCGTCGAACAGGGCCGCGGCGAAAAAATCGTCGTCTTCAAGAAGAAGCGGCGTCACAATTACCGCCGGAAAAACGGCCATCGCCAGATGCTGACCCAGATCAAGATCACGGGAATCGGCGCTGCGAAGAAAGCGGCTCCGAAAAAGGCAGCTGCAAAGGCTGACGCCGGCGACACGGCGAAAGCCGCGCCCGCCAAGAAAGCTCCGGCCAAGAAGGCGGCAACGGCCAAAGCCGCCGCAAAGCCGGCCGCTGCTAAAAAGGCTCCGGCCAAGAAAGCGCCCGCCAAAAAGGCAGCGCCGAAGACAGACGATAAGGACGCGTAACCATGGCACATAAGAAAGCAGGCGGTTCGTCGCGCAACGGCCGCGACTCCAATCCCAAGTTCCTTGGCGTCAAGAAATTCGGCGGCGAAAGCGTCATTGCCGGCAACATTATCGTGCGCCAGCGCGGCACCAAATGGATTCCGGCCGACAATGTCGGTCTCGGCCGCGACCACACGATTTTTGCGCTCTGCGACGGCACCGTCCGATTTAAAAAAGGTCGCGACAATCGCACCTATGTGGGCGTGGAAATGGCCGAAGCGGCGGAATAAGGACAGTCGATAAAGGGCTGTCCTCTGGGAGGGCAGCCCGATGGTTCCGGAAACGGGGCCGATTGAGGGAGACGGGCTGACCCGGTCTCCCTTTTTTATTGTCTCCCTCATATAATCGTCATCGAACGCGCCTAAGGGCTCGTTGGGGGCGACATGGAGAGAGACATGTTCGCGGTTACAAAGAGACTGTTGTTGAGACCTGGCTGGGCAGAGGATGCCCCTGCCCTCGCCGAAGCGATCGATGATGAGAGAATCGCACGCAACACAGCCCGGATGCCCTGGCCCTATACCCGCGAAGATGCGGAGGCATTTCTCTCGCAAGAGCCGAGCTCGGAATATCCCGACTTCCTGGTCATAGATCGTACCGTGGATCCCGTCCGCATCGTTGGCGGCGTCGGTTTCATGGAGAGCGATGGCATACCGGAACTGGGCTACTGGATCGGAGCCGGCCGCTGGAACCGCGGCTATGCGACGGAAGCCGCGCAGGCCGCCCTGGCTGCCGTGCGGTCATCACTCGGTTATAAGCGGATCATTGCCGGGCATTTCGTAGACAATCCGGCATCGGGCCGGGTACTCGAAAAACTGGGTTTCCGGCGGACCGGCCAATATACGCGGCGCTTCTCTCTCGCGCGCGGTTACGAAGTCGACTGCGAAATGTTCGAATCCGTGGAGGAAGACATGACGCTTAGCGCTCCGTCCGCCCTCGCTGCGTGAAAGCTCACTATATGCGCGGGTCATGTGCCGGAAAATGGCGCATGACCCGGTTTCCTACGCGGCAACCGCTTCCCTGTTCTCGGGCAGCAACGCGTCGGCATAGTCGCTGTCCGCTAGCTGGATCAGCGCGCGGTCGTCATGGTTCCAGGGATGGAAACCCGGCAGGAAATAGGCAAGCCACGGCTTGAGCGCGCGGCGAAGCTGGCCCGGACGCCCCCACAGATACCAGTTGATCCGGGCGAGCGCCCGCCAGCCGGTGATGCCGTCCTGCGCAAGCAGCGTCCGCATGCCGCGAACCCGCTTGGGCCAGAACATCATGGTCACGAGGAGCATGACACGCGCCTTGACCTTCCAGCGTTGCCAGCGGGACCAGTCTCTGGTCGCATGAAGCCAGGTGTCATAGGCAACGCCCTTATGCTCGATCTCTTCGATCGCATGCCAGCGCCACAGATCGCCCCATTCCTTGTCGGCGCCATGGAGCAGATCTTTATAATGCAGGAACTGGTGTGCGAGAATCGCCGTATAATGTTCGAGCGCCATGGTAACGCACAGATCGATAATGGCTGGGCGGTCCTTGGTTTTTTCCATCGATTCCTCGACGGTCTTCTCAAGTTCCGAGATATCGTAGCCGGTTTCGGTAACTTTGCGGTTGAAGGCCACATGCTCCCGCGTGTGCATCACTTCCTGCTGGACGAATGCACGGATTTCGCGTGCGAGCCGCGGGGATACGCCCTCCCGATGCGCTTTCACCGCTTCGATGAAATAGGCCTCGCCGCGCGGAAAAGTGACGGACAGCGCATTATAGAAAGCCGTGGCAACCGGATCGTTGTTCATCCACCAGCGCTTCTGCTGGATATCCCGCCCGAACCGGCGGTCGCGCGGGGTTATCTCAAGGTCGACAGGTGTCTTGTCTTTGGCCATGGTGCGACTCCATTGAATTTATTCAGCATCTGAAGGCTACTTACATCGATGTCAATAGTGAGAAAACGCCTCACACCCGAGCAAAGTCGAACGGCGGCATTGCAGGCGGCGCGCGAGATACTCATCGAAGCCGGGCCACAGGCCGTAACCCTGAAGGCGGTGGCCGGGCGCATCGGCCGAACCCACGCCAATCTGCTGCACCATTTCGGATCGGCATCCGGCCTGCAGCGCGAGCTGGCGCGAACGCTCGCGGAAAGCGTTTGCACGTCGATCGGAGCCGTTGTGCTCAAAGCGCGCGCCGGAGAGAGCGAACCGCGCGAAATCGTCGACCTCACCTTCGACGCATTCGACAAGGAGGGCGCTGGCGCCCTGGCCAGCTGGATGATTCTCACCGGCAATGAGGACGCTCTCAACCCGATCGTCGAAACGATACACAATCTGGTGGATCAGCTTGGCGAAGGGCATGACGATCTGCCCATGCACAAGGACACGCTCGGACTGGTCTTGTGGGCGATGGGCGATGCGCTGCTGGGCGGCGCCCTGGCCAAATCGCTCGGCTTGCCGCGCGAAACGGCGCGCGACATGGCAACCGAGCAGCTCAGCGCGTCCCGCGCGTCCTACGGATTCGCGAACGACCAATAATTCGAATCGCGTTCGCTAGCTCTAGCGGCAGGCAGTGCGAGTCCCTACACATAATCCATGCATTTTCTTGACCAGGCCAAAATCTATATTCAGTCCGGCGCGGGCGGCCCTGGAGCCGTAAGCTTCCGGCGCGAAAAATATGTCGAATATGGCGGCCCGGATGGCGGCAATGGCGGCAAGGGCGGCGATATCGTGTTCGAGGCGGTCGAGGGTCTCAACACGCTGATCGATTTTCGCTATTCCCAGCATTTCAAGGCACCGCGCGGAAAAGGCGGTGCCGGCAGGCAGCAAACCGGCGCTGGCGGCAAGGACCTGGTGATCAAGGTTCCGGTAGGCACGCAAGTCCTTTCCGAAGACAAGGAAGTCGTGCTCGCCGATTTTACCAGGGTCGGCCAACGCAAAACCATGCTCGAGGGCGGCATTGGCGGCCGCGGGAACCTCTCCTACAAAAGCTCCACCAATCGCGCACCGCGTCAGCACCAGCCGGGCGAACCCGGCGAAGAGCTGTGGGTTTGGTTGCGGCTCAAACTCATCGCCGATGCCGGATTGCTCGGCATGCCCAATGCCGGAAAATCAACCTTCCTCAATGCCGTTTCCAACGCCAAGGCGAAGGTCGGCGCCTATCCGTTCACGACGATCCACCCCAAATTGGGTGTTGTCCTGCACAAGGGCCAGGATTTCGTCATGGCCGACATCCCCGGACTGATCGAAGGTGCGGCAGAGGGCGCCGGCATCGGCGACCGCTTTCTCGGCCATGTAGAACGCTGCAAAGTGCTTCTGCATCTGATCGATGCGACTGTAGATGACCCGGTTGCGGCATGGAAAACCGTCCGTGAAGAGCTGATCGGATATGGAGCCGGGCTCGCCGACAAACCTGAAATCCTCGCTCTCAACAAGGCCGACCTGCTTGATGACGAGCTGATGGAAGCACTGTGCGCCGAACTCGCCGAAGCAAGTGGTGCCACGGTTCTTCCGCTTTCCGGAGCAACCGGTGAAGGCTTGGAAACCGTGCTCGACCATGTCATCTCCGCGATCGGAAAGCCGACCGAACTCGACGGCCAATCCGAAGACCGGCAATGGACCCCGCTTTGATGAGCATCAATATATTCGATCCGGAGAATTGCCCTCGCCTCGTCATCAAGATCGGCTCGGCACTGCTGGTCGGGCAGAACGGTACGATCCGGCGCGATTGGCTTGCTGGGCTGGTTGACGACATAGCGGACCGCCATGCGCGGGGGCAGAAGATCATCATTGTATCATCGGGCGCGGTTGCGCTGGGTTCGCATATTCTCGAACTCGACAAGGCTGAGACCAAGGGACTGGAAGATGCGCAGGCCGCGGCCGCCGTCGGCCAGATATCCCTGTCCCAGGCATGGGCGGATCTTCTTGGCGCACGTGACATGATGGCGGCGCTCATTCTGGTGACTCTGGGCGATCTCGAAGACCGGCGGCGCTATCTCAATGCCTCTGCCACGCTGGATCGTCTGCTCAGCCTCGGCGCCATTCCGGTCGTCAATGAGACTGACTCGG
>JBPOET010000133.1:0-5500 GCA_051251675.1 Parasphingopyxis sp.
TCCCATGCCAGTGGCCGATTTTTTTGCGCTGGTGCGTGACTATCCGCAGTTTTCCAATCCCGACCATGTTCCGCCGGAGCGATTCGACCCTTTGGCGCTGTCCCCGCTCGAACAGCGTTTTCATCGCCGCGTCGCCACGCTCTACACCAGCTACTTTCAGCGCAATCCATTGTTTTTGGAAGATAATACCAAGGCTCTCCTGGGGCATGGAGGGCCGGATGCCGATACAGTTCTGATGCGCAGGCAGATCGACTTTGCGATCGGCGCAGGCTTTCTTCCCGCCGAGTCGATCCCGGCCTGACCGGCGTGTCCGGTGTCCGCCCGCAAAGCAGCACCAAAGTGGGACGGTAAAAATGGTTATCCACAATCTGGGTCAAGCCTTGTGGTTAATCTTCACAAGAAATTGCCGTTCCGGCGTACTTTAACCCTTTATTTAGGGTAAACGGTCTTCCCAAGGTCCGGTCATCCGGCCATAAAAGTGTCCGATTCTTTCAGTTTGATGCGAGGCGGCCCTTCGGTGAGTGCACCTTTTCGGTTTCCCAGGTTTTTCGTAACGGCGCCCAGCCCGTGCCCCTATCTGCCCGGCAAAACGGAACGGAAGGTGTTTACGGAGCTGCGCGGGCCGCATGCGCCGGAACTTAATGAGGCGCTCGGCCGTATCGGATTCCGGCGGAGCCAATCCGTTGCCTATCGTCCGAGCTGCGCCGGATGCCAAGCATGCGTCTCCGTTCGTGTGGTCGCCACCGAATTCAAGCCCAACGCCTCCCAGCGCCGGTTGATGCGGCGTAACAGCGATCTCGAGATCAGCGCCTGCGAGGCCTGGACTACGGAAGAGCAGTTCGCGTTGCTGCGCCGCTATCTGAGCGTTCGCCATCCCGATGGCGGAATGCACGATATGGACGAGATGGATTTTGCCGACATGGTCGAGCAGACGCCCGTCGACACCTATATGATCGAATATCGCGAGCCGAGCGTGGACGGAAAGCCGGGCCGGCTGATCGGGGCCTGTCTGACGGATCGCCAGTCCGACGGCCTTTCGATGATTTACAGCTTTTTCGATCCCGACCATCCGACGCGCGACGGGCTGGGCAATTATATAATCCTCGATCATATCGTCCACGCGGCGAAAGCGGGATTGCCGTACGTCTA
Source organism: Parasphingopyxis sp. (assembly GCA_051251675.1). Lineage (GTDB taxonomy): Bacteria > Pseudomonadota > Alphaproteobacteria > Sphingomonadales > Sphingomonadaceae > Parasphingopyxis. Next base: position 1,150 of record JBPOET010000133.1, read on the forward strand.
TCTCGGCTATTGGGTCGAGGGCGCACCGCGCATGCGGTACAAGGTCCGTTACCGGCCGCTTGAAAGGCTCACGCCGAAGGGCTGGGAAGCCTTCGAACCGCAGCCCGCGCAAAAAGCGCCCGCCAAGACGATGCTGGCCAGCGCCGAATAGCCGGACCGGCCCTAGCGGTCATTTTCCATGAAGGGCGGCATCGGAATGGATGCGCGAGCCTCGACTAGTGCAAGCGCCCATTTGGATGAAAGCAAGTCGAAATATTCGTCCGTTTCCTCGATCCGGAGAAACCGGACCGCTTTGCTCTCGTCTGTAGGCAATATGGCCAGATCGAGGGGGCGCCCGACACTGAGATTGGACCGCATCGTCGAATCGAATGAGACGAGCCCTGTTTTCACAGCATCGTCGAGCGGCGTTTCATATTCGAGCGCGCGGTCCAGCATCGGTTTGCCATATTTGGTCTCGCCAATCTGCATGAAGGGTCGGTCGGGTTGGCAGCTGATGAAATTGCCTTCTTTGTAGATGTGAAAAAGTCGCAAGGGCCGCCCCTTGAACCTGCCGCCAAGGATCATCGATCCCGAAAAGCTATACTGGCTATTCTCGCCCGCTGTATCCTTGATCTCGTCGCTGGCGAGATGGAGCGCTTCGCCGACAAGGCCGGCCGCGCGGTGCATGTTCGGCATATCGCGAACAAAGCGTCGGCCGTTGCTGTCATCGTCTTCTTCCAGCCCCTCTTTGAGAAGTGCGAAAGCGGATTGTGTCACCGAAAGATTGCCGGCGGTACAGGCAATGATCGTACAATCCTCGCTCTGCTCGATAATATGGAGCTTCTTGTAGGACGAGATATTGTCGACGCCCGCATTGGTGCGCGTGTCGGCCATCATTACAAGCCCGTCTTTCAAAAGCATTCCGAGGCAATAGGTCATAACATTCCGGTCGATAAAATCGTGATGTCAGCGGTTAGCCGGGAAGAACGGTGGCGAAAAGGGCTGAATTTCACGAAGACGCCAATCGCCCTGTCCCGGCTTCCCGCCTAATTTTGCGACTGGCTCTGGGCTTGCGTAACGCGCACGTCAACGGAAAGCGATTCATCTCCGCCACCCACACGCCGCCCGGCAATGGGTGCGGCGTCGCGATAGTCGAGGCCGATGGCAGTGCGAACATAGGCATCGTCCGGGCTGATTCCGTTGGCCGGATCGAAACCGACCCATCCGATCGACGGCAGACAGGCTTCTGCCCATGCATGGCTGGCTTCCTGCTGCTCCGCACCGTCGCGGCGAAACAGATGGCCCGAGACATAGCGGGCCGGGATACCCATCGCGCGCGCGGTGGCGCAGAAGATATGGGCATGGTCCTGGCAGACACCCTGGCTCGCTTCGAATGCTGTAGCGGCATCGCGCTCCACCGCGTCGAGTGTCGGCTCGAAATGAATGCGCTCCAGCAAGCGCGCCATAAGAAGGTGCATTCGCTCCAGCGGGTCCTTTTTCGCTTTCGCTATCTCTTTTGCGAATTTCCGGATTGCCTCGTCGGCCCGGCTCAGCCCCGTTGTGCGAAGAAAAGCCTGAGTGGGCAGCCTCTCGCCAGCATCCTCGACCATTCCCGAACGGTCGTCCGTAAGCACCTCGCCCGACACACGCAGCGCAACATTGCTGATCGGCCCGTCGATATAAAGCATTGTGACATGGTTGCCGAAGCCGTCGCGATGATTGCGCAGCCGGGCGTCGCAATCGACATCGATGTGCCAGTCGACAACATGCTGGGCGGCAAAGTTGATCGGGGTGACCCGTAACAGCTGAACAAGCCTGCGCTGCGGCTCGCTAAACACATAGTCCGTGCGATGGTCGACATGGAGGCGCATCTAATCGAACCGGAACTGTCTGGTGATGGCCTGGCTCAGCAAGCGGTTTTCCTCGATAAAGGACTGGAGATACTGGTGCAGGCCGCCCGTGATGATCTGGCGGATTTCCGTTGCCCTGATCCGTTGCTGTCGCAGTCGTGCAAGCCGGTCGGCCTCACCCTGATAGCCGGTGAACTTTCCCAGTTCCAAAAGCAACGAAGCCACTTCATGGACTGTGGCGGCAATCGATCGCGGCAGTTCGCGCCGCAGGATCAGCATTTCGACCACGCGCCGCGGCGAAAGGCCATCGCGGTACAGCCAGCGAAAGGCGGTGTTGGCGGAGACGGTCTGGAGGATCGTTCCCCATTGATCGCGGTCGACCATGCCTCCCACTTCCTCGCCTTCGGGCAGGATGATGTGATATTTGACATCGATCAGCCGCGCAGTGTTGTCGGCGCGTTCGATGCTTTCACCGAGCATGAGGAAGTAGTAGCTTTCCTGCCGGAGCATCCGGTGCAGCGCGCCTTCGAAACCGCGACTTTCCGCTATCAGTGCCTCGAGCAAATTGATCGTTCCCTGTGCGCTCCCGACCGAACTGCGCCCGTCAATACCAAGCCAGGCTCGGTTGATGGATTCCCACCCTTCGCGGGTGAGCGCTGTCCTGACGGCGCGGGCATTCATCCGGGCGGTGTACAGGCAGTTGTAGATCGAGTTGGGATTGTCTTTCGAAAAGGTCAGGAAGTTAGCGACATTGGTCGGTGTGATGGATTCACCCGTTTGCTCGAAATCCTCGCGCGCTGCGGCTACGGAAAGCGCGCTTGCCCAGGCGGCCTCGCCAGCCGGGCGTGCTGATAGTGCATCGAGCCGAAGCGTCGCCTCGATCAGGCGCGCGGTAAATTCGGCGCGCTCCATATAGCGGCCAATCCAGTACAGGTAGGAGGCGGTACGGGCGAGCATCAGTCCTGCGCTTCCGCCCGTTCGCTCTCGGGCCGCAGGACAAGGCTGTCCTTGGTTCCGCCACCCTGGCTCGAATTCACGACCAGCGATCCTTCTCGCAAGGCTACCCGCGTCAGGCCGCCCGGAACTGTCGTCACGCTCTTTCCGTCCGACAGGCAGAAGGGCCTGAAATCGACATGCCGGCCCTTGATACCCTTGTCGGTCAGTGTCGGCACGGTGGAGAGGTCGAGTGTCGGCTGCGCGATATAGCCGTCCGGATCGGCCTTGAGCGCGGCGCGAAATTCCTCGATCTCCTCCTGTGTCGATGTCGGGCCGACCAGCATGCCGTAACCGCCCGACCCGTCGACCTTTTTCACGACCAGGTCGGCCAGATTGTCTAACGTGTATTTGAGTGCATCGCGCTCGCGGCAGCGCCAGGTTTCGACATTGGGCAGTCTGGCGTCCTCACCCGAATAGTATTTCACGATTTCCGGCATGTAGGAATAGATCGCCTTGTCGTCTGCGATGCCGCCGCCCGGTGCGTTGATCAAGGTTACATTGCCGGCAAAATAGGCCGCCATCAGCCCCGGAACGCCAAGCATGGAATCGGGCCGGAAGACGAGGGGATCGAGAAAGTCGTCATCGATCCGGCGGTAAATCACATCGACCCGCTTGCGGCCTTCGATCGTGCGCATCCAGACGATATCGTCATCGACGACAAGGTCGGCGGCTTCGACCAGCTCGATCCCGATATTGTCCGCAAGGAAGCTGTGTTCGTAAAAGGCGCTGTTGAAATGGCCGGGTGTCAGCAGTACGCAGCAAGGGTCGCCCGGTGCGCGTTCCGGTGCAACCGCCTGCATCATCCTGCCCAGAGCGTCGGGATAGCCGTCCACCGGTTCCACCTCGAACGTCTCGAACAGTTCGGGGCAGAGCCGGAGCATCGCCTCCCGGTTCTCCAACATATAGGAAACGCCGGACGGGGTGCGCGCATTGTCTTCCAGTACGAGAAACTCGTCGGGTCCGGTTCGCACCATGTCGATCCCGCAGATATGCGCATAGATGCCATGGGGTGGGCGATGGCCGTTAACGAGTGGTGTGAAGCCCGGGTTACACAGGACGAGATCTGCGGGAACCACGCCGTCTTTCAGAATTTTCCGGTCGCCATAAACATCTTCAAGGAACATGTTGAGCGCCGTTACGCGTTGATCCAGCCCATTGGAGAGCGAAGCCCATTCCGCAGCCGTGAAAATGCGCGGCACGATATCGAAGGGGATGATCCGTTCTGCTTCGTCTTCATCGCCATAGACGTTGAACGTGATGCCGAGCTGTCGGAAGGCGGCTTCTGCGGAGTTCTGACGGCGGCCCAGTTCGCGTCTCGGGGTTTCGCGGATCCATTGCGCGATGGACTCAAAACCGGGCCGGGGCTTTCGCCCCCTGCTCTTTCCCCAAATCTCGTCAAAATAGGTTTTTGCCATTATGCATTGTGACCAATGCACGAGCGGGGCCTTTTGTTCAACTCACCTGGCGGCGTATGGCGATATGAGCGCGCATATTGCCGGTCAGGAAGGCCGGGACGGAGTTTGGGC